>JAZGCX010000235.1:0-13628 GCA_036477175.1 Phycisphaeraceae bacterium | reverse complement strand
ACGCCCCGCCGCAAGACGCATTCGCTCGCCGGCTCAACACGCTGAACATGCTCGACTGGGCGCTGGGGCGCACCTGGCACGTGGTGTTCCGGCAGGACTACTTCAAGGGCGGCCACGACGCCACGATCCTGATGCGCAAGACGCAATAAACCCCGGACCCTAGGCGCTGCGAACGACCGCCCCGGCGACGTGGCCGCCGAAACCGGCGGCGAAGACGCCGTGGGTCGAAGCAGGCTTGAGGCTTGAGGCTTGAGGCTTGAGGGGGAAGGGCGAATCGATCGGCTGTTTGAGCCAGGGCATGGGCGGGCGGCGGTTGGCCTTGGCACAGAGGCAGGCAATGACGAGTGAGACCAGGCCGGCGGCGCCCAGGCCGTGCCCGAGCGCGCCTTTGGCGGCGTAAAGATCGGGTTTCGGGTTCCGGGTTCCGGGTCTCGATAAGGTTTTGGCATAGACGGCAAGTTCGGCTTCATCGTGGTCAGGCGTGCCGGGGGCGTGGGGGTGCAGCAGGTCGATGTGATGCGGTGGCAGGAGTTGCTCGGCGACGTGGGCCAGAGCGCGCATGTCAGGGCTGGGACGTACAAGATCGTACGACTCGCTGGCGACGGCGGTGTCGAGCAGTTCGATCTGGCCGGGTGCGGCCTCGTCAACGCGCTCGAGCAGGACCGCAGCGCCGAGTTCGGCGAGCATGAAGCCTTTGCGCTTCTCGTCGAGCGGACAAGCTCGGTAGTGGCGCGTGGTGGTTGGCGCGAGCACGCCCAGTCGCGTGTAACTGTGAACGAACAGGGGCAGCATGGCCGATTCAGCGGTGGCGACCAGTGCGCGTCGTGGGGCGTTGGGTCGTGCCGTATCGATCAGCGCGAGGCGGGCCAGGTGCAGCGCGTGCAGGCTCGACGCGCAGGCGGCGACGATGTGCGTTGTGGCGCCGAGACCAAGTCGACGGCGCAGGTGATACGTCATGTAACCGTGCGGTCCAAGTGCGACGGCTTGGGGACAATTCTCGGGCGTGTCGGCGGCGTGGGTCAGTGCATGGATGGCGCCCTTGCTGGTGCCGAGGTAGCAGTCCAGCCCGTCAGGTTTGGTGCGGGCGTCGAACAGGGCTTCGCGCGCGGCGCGCTCGGCGAGTTCGACGGCCGGGTCGGTCGTGGTCTGTTGGCAGATGCTGACACAACCGAGGGCCCGGACCAGATCGAACGGTTCGATGTCGGGAGGGAGGCCGCCGGCCCGGTCGGCCAGGGTGCTGCCGCTAAGCAATGCGGAGAAGGTCTGCCAGGCCGAGTGTCCCAGCGGGCTGATCAGTCCCAGCCCGGAGATGATGATGCGTGGGGCGGGAGCCACCATGAGGGCCTTGTGTGTTGAGGTATGGGCGGATGTTGGGGCCGGTGGGGGGCATTGTAGTGCGATGGCGGGGGATGACGGGCGGCTATTGGGTGTCGTTTGGCAGCGGTCTGAGGTCACGGGCGTCTGAGCCGGAGGCATTGGCGCGGGGCGGTGGGGGTGCCTATAATGGCCACTTGCGTGCCGGGACCGGACCGCGCCCGTACCGGTCGGGGCAAGCTGAGCCGGCACCAGGGTTGACGCTTCGACACCATGGATGGATTTGCTACTGTCGGGCCATGGAGGCCAATCAGGGGTCTGAGGACACCACCACTATCACCAACACCGCCATCACTGGGACGCTAGTCCTTCATGACAATTGACCCACGTTTCACCAAGAACGAGGGGCCCGAGATCTTCACCGGCAATGAGTTGTTGGTGAAGGGGGCCTTGGAGACCGAGGGCGGGGTGCACCTGCTCACCGGTTATCCCGGCTCACCGATCGCCGGTTTTTTCGATGCGCTGGAGGCCATCGGCCCGCTGCTGAACGATAAGGGAATCGTCGCGAAGATCGCCAACAACGAGGCGATCAGTGTGGCGATGGTCAACGGGGCCCAGATGGCGGGGTGTCGGGCGATCACGGTGTTCAAGAATGTGGGCATGCACGTGGCCAGCGATGCGTTAGCCCTGGGCGTGCTGTCCGGGACGCGGGGCGATGCCGGCGGTGTGATTGTCTGCGGCGACGACCCGTGGTCCGATTCGACCCAGGTGCCCGCCGACTCGCGGTTCCTGGCTGAGCACGTGCGCATGCCGTGCGTCGAGCCGTGCTCGCCACAGGAGATCAAAGACTGGATCAACCTGGCCTTTAAGCTTGGCCAGGCCGGGCATATCTATATCGGCTATCTCATGACCGTTGCGACGGCCGATGGCGGCGGCACGGTCGAGTGCAAGCCGAACCATTTCCCGGAACTCAACGAGAAGCAGACCATAACGCTCAGCTACGCGAAGGACATCGAGCCGACGCTCGACCAGACGGTGCTGTTGCCGCCGCGGAGTTGGCGTCGGGAAATCGCGCTGGGGCAGCGGTTTTCCGCGGTGAAGGCGGCGGCCCGCAAGCTCGGGATTAACCGAATCCTGCACCGGCCTCAGAAGGACGAGGTCGTGCCGTTGGGCTTCGTTGCCTCCGGCGTGGGCTACGCTTATCTGGCTCATGCGTTGACGGAGTTGGGCCTGTCCGGGCGGTTTCCCATTCTGAAGCTGGGCATGAGCTACCCGGTAGACGAGCAGATCGTGATCGAGTTCGCCCGCCATTGCCAGCAGATCGTGGTGGTCGAGGAGCGTCGGGGCTTCGTCGAGCGCCAGGTGCTGGAGGTGCTCAACCCGTTGAAACAGACCGGCGAACTGCGGGCCGAGATTTATGGCAAGAAGTTTCCTAAGCCGCATGCCGGCATCCCCGCGACAAGGGGGCTGAACCCATCGATCCTCATCGAACGGCTGGTGCCCCTGATCCGGCATCACCCGACGCTGCCGATCGAGCTGACCAACGGGCGATTGGCGGCCGAGCTGGAGCGGATCGAACGGACCGGCACATACGAGGTGGACCTGCCGGATCGCACGCCCACGTTCTGCCCCGGTTGCCCGCACCGCGATTCGTCGAGCGTGTTGATGGAGCTGCGCAGGGACCTGCTCGACCCTGAGTACATGCTCCGCACACACAAGCGCAAGCCGGTCGATCTGGTTTGCCACGGCGATACCGGCTGTTACACGATGCTCATGTTCGAGCCTACCAAGCCGCTGATGCACAACTACAGCGGGATGGGCCTGGGCGGCGCGACCGGCAGCGGCGTCGATCCGTTCATCGACACCAAGCAGATCGTCTTCATGGGCGACGGCACATTCTTCCATTCCGGTCAGACCGCCCTCAGCCACTCGATCTACACCGGCCAGGACATCACCTACATCATCCTCGACAACAAGACCACGGCGATGACCGGCCACCAGGTAAACCCCGCCAATGACGTGGACCTGCGTGGCAACCCGGCGTTCGCAATCGACATCGAACGCACCATTCAGGGCATGATCCCCAAGGAACTGGCCAAGGACGTCCGCGTCGTTCGCATCAACCCCGCCGACCGCGACCGGTATCGCAAGCTCATGGAGCAGACGATCCTGGCCGACGGCATCAAAGTCGTCATCGCGGACAAAGAGTGCGGCATCACCTTCCACCGCCGCGTCAAGCGCGAGGAAATCCGGGTCCACCAGGAACTCGGGTTCGTCCCGAAAAAGACACACATGAACGTCGCCACCGAGGTGTGTGAGTTCTGCCTCGAGTGCACCAACCAGACCGGCTGTCCCGGACTGACGCTGACCGACACCGACTACGGCCCGAAGATTCAGACCGACTTTAGTTGGTGCGTCAACGACGGTGCCTGCGAGCGGATCCACGCCTGCCCATCCTTCGAGGAAGTGACGATTCTGCGCAAGCAAGCGCCCCGCGCCGGCGATGAACACGTCAACCTGGCTGACCTGCCCGACCCGCCGGTGCCGCTGCACGCCGACCAGGACATCTGGCGGTGCTACCTCGCCGGCGTCGGGGGCATGGGGATCGGCGTGGCGACCGCGATCCTCGTCACCGCCGGCCACCTGATGGGCTACCGCGTCCAGTTCCTCGACAAGAAGGGCCTGGCCATCCGCAACGGCGGCGTCTTCAGCCAACTGGTTTACACACGCAACCCGCCAGCGGACCAGCCCGACAACGGGGCGGGCAACCGGGGGATCGCCCCCAACGGCAACGGCGACCGCTGTTTCACCACGCCGGTGATCCCCTACGGCAAGGCCGACCTGTTGCTGGGCGTGGATATGCTCGAGGCGACCCGCGGGATTGACCCCAAGCACCCGTACCGCGTCGCCAGCCCCGAGGCCACCTGTGCCGTCGTCAACACCGCCAAGACGCCCACCATTCTCACGCTCATGGGCCGTGAGGACTTCCGCGTGGATGACCTCGAACGCACCATCAAGCGCTACACCCACGCCGACCGGTACTTCGGCTTCAACGTCGGTGACCTGTGCGAACGGGTGCTCGATTCCAAGCTCTATGCCAACATCATGATGCTCGGCATCGCTTTTCAGAAAGGGTATCTGCCGCTGAAGCTGGAGACGATCGAAAAGGCCATCCGCACCGTCATCCACCATGAGACCGATCGGAACCTCCGCGCGTTTAACATCGGCCGGAAGATCGCCGTGCGTCCCGATCTGTTTGTGGTCGAGCCGACACACGAGGTCGAAACCGCCCGCAAGGCGTTCCGCCGCAAGGTCAACACCATCCGCGCCGAGCGTTCGGGCAAACGGGGCCGGCAACTGGCCAAGCGGTACCGTGTGCTCATGAAGCAGACCTTCCGCGCCACCAAAGGGTTGCAGGTTGACGACCAACTGGTGCGCGACGTGGTCATCCGGGCCTACGACTGCATGGTCTGGGGCAGCATCCGCTACGCCAAGCAATACTGCAGGCGACTGGTTGACATCTTTCAGAAGGACGACCCAGCCCAGGGTTATGCCATCACCAAGGCGGTCGTGTGGAACCTGGCCAAGGTGATGCTCATCAAAGACGAGGTGTACGTCGCGGCGATGTTGACCAGCCCCGAGAAATACAAGCGTGACCGAAGGCGGTTCAACGTCAACCCCGCCAACGGCGATCGCATCATCTACAAGCACCACAACCGCCCGGAGTTCGACATCTTTGGCCGGCGGATCCGCTTCGAGTGGACCAGCCGGGATTGGCAGCTTCGGATGATGGCGAAGATGGGATTCCTGCGGAAGGTGATGCCGGGCTGGCACCGGCGTGAGCGTGAGTTCCGCCTGTGGTACGAGACCCTGGTGGACGATTGCGATTGGAGCGGCCCGCGCGACTACCAGCGGTGGCTGGCGATTTTGAGTACGCCCGAAGCGGTCACCGGCTACCGCGAGGTGCGTTATCCAAAGATGCAAGCCGCCCGCCAGCGCGCTGATCGCTGCCTCGCCACCGCTCCGGACCTGTTCGAGCCGTCGAGCGCCGAGCCACCGATGCCCGCCACCGCCGTCCGCCGCGTCAAGGGCACTGTGAGCCTGCCCGTCATGCCCACCCACGTGGGCGCGTGAAGCGCACATCAAATTGACAAAGCGCGGCTTTCGCCTGTGATTCACATCCGACGGGATACCCGGGAACGTTTGGTGCAGATCGACCCGGCGTCTGTCGAGCTGGCGGGTGTTTGCCTGAGCAAGACGGATGCAAAGCGGTCGTGACGACCAATCATCGATCAGATCTTTTGATACCGTGCAATCAGATCAATAATGCGTAACTGGTCGGGGCGGAGCTGGACGCTGCGTCGCCAGCATTGCAGCGCTTCGCTTTTCTGCCTGGGCAGGGCGCGGCCGGATTGAATATACAGCGTCATCAGGCACACGCCCACGCCGTTGAGGGCGGCGGTGTCCTTGTCGTCGAGCGACAGCGCGGTGCGGTAGCTGGCCAGAGCTTTGTCAAACTGGCGCAACTTGAACTGGGCGTAGCCGAGCCGCTCGTAGGTGGTGGAGTTGGACGATTGGCGAATCAGGGCACGCAGCACGTTGATGGCGCGTTGGTAGTTGCCCAGTTTCAGGTGCGCGTCGGCCAGGCCCAGCAGCACCTGATCGGGCATGTCGCCCAGCTCGACCGCCTCGCGGTAGGCTTCCACCGCTCGTTCATATTCGCCCAACAGGCTGTACACGGCAGCCCGGTTGGCCCAGGCGGACTGCGCATTGGGCTGCAGCCGGGTCGCACGCCGGGCGTACGGCAGCGCCTCGGTCGGGCGGTTCAGTTGTAGGTAGGCGCTGGCGAGGTTCTGGTTGGCGTGGAAGTTGTCGGGGTCGATCGCCAACGCGCGCAGATACAGCGTGATGGCATCCGCCACCGCGCCCATCAGTTGCTTGGTCAGGGCCAGGTAGTAGTGTGCGTCGAAGCTGTTGGGTTCGATCGCAGCGGCCCGTTCATAGGCGCCGCTGGCCAGCTCGTAGTCGCCGCGCTGCCGGTAAATGTTGCCCATGCCCAGGTGCGCTTCGGTCAGCCGGGGGTTTTGCTCCAGCGCCATGCCGAACTCGACCAAGGCCGAGTCCAACAGGTCCCGTTCGACGTAGCGTTGAGCTCGGTCGAGGTGTTGGCTGGCCCTGCTGGGACCGGAGGCCCCGGGCGCCTGACAGCCGGCTGCGAGGGCGGCGGCCACCAATGCCGGGCCGATCAGGTAACGCCAACGGGGCAAGCACATCATGCGGGTAAAGGTATGACCGTGCCGGGGATTGTCAACGCGGCTCACGGCCGGGGCGGTGTTGGCTTACAATCAGTTGTTCTGGCACGATGGGACGCACGATGAGGATTGCCCTGGCACAAACCAATCCGATTATCGGTGACATCACCGGCAACGCTGTGCAGATTCGCCGGGCGATCGAGCAGGCCGCCGCCGAGGGTGTCCGCCTGGTGGTGTTCCCGGAACTGGCGGTGATCGGCTATCCGCCCAAAGACCTGCTGCTCAAGCCGGCCGTGATCGACCAGTGCGTCAAGGCCGTCGAGCAGCTTGCGGCGCTGTGCACCGACACGGCCGCGATCATCGGGTACCCGGCTGCTGCCGAGAACACTCGCGGACGCCGGTTGGTCAACGCCGCCGCGTTCTGCCACGGCGGGCGGATCGTCAGGCGACACGTTAAAACGCTGCTGCCGACTTACGACGTTTTCGACGAGCATCGCTACTTCGAGCCCGGTCTGTTGGCGGACTTGACCGAACTGGACGGCCAGAAGCTGGGCATCAGCATCTGCGAAGACCTTTGGAACGACGCCGAGATGTTCGACCGCAGGCTCTACCACGCCGAGCCGGTCAGGGAGCTGGCCGATCGAGGCGCGTCGCTGTTCATTAACTGCTCGGCCTCGCCGTTCGTCGTCGGCAAGCATGAGTTTCGCCGCAAGCTGTTCGCCCACACGGCCAAGCGGTTCGGCCTGCCGCTGCTGTACTGCAATCAGGTGGGCGGCAACGACGAACTGGTTTTCGACGGCAACAGTTGCGCCTTCGACGCACAGGGTAACCTGATCGCTCAGGCGAAGGATTTTGACCAGGACCTGTTGATCGTTGACGTGCCGACGGGTGCGAAGCCGCAAGCGGCTTCGGCACCCACGTGTCGGATCGAGGCGCCCAAGACGGGGGTCGAATCGGTCTATCACGCGCTGGTGCTGGGGCTGCGTGACTACTGCCGCAAGTGTGGGTTTAAGTCGGTCGTGGTCGGGTTGTCCGGTGGGATCGATTCAGCCGTGACGGCTGCGCTGTGCGTTGCGGCGCTCGGCCACGAGCACGTCCGGGGCGTGGCGATGCCGTCGCGTTACAGTTCCAAAGGTTCAGGCGACGACGCAGCGGAGCTGGGCAGGAACCTGCGGATCAAGTTCGACGTGGTCCCGATCGGAACGGCACATCAGGCTTTTGAACAGATGCTGTTGCCACTGTTCGAGGGTCGCGAACCCGATACGACCGAGGAAAACGTGCAGGCCCGCATCCGCGGCGTCATCATGATGGCGCTATCCAACAAGTTCGGGTCGCTGCTGGTCACCACCGGGAACAAAAGCGAGCTGGCGGTCGGCTACTGCACGCTCTACGGCGACATGGCCGGCGGGTTGGCGGTGCTCAGCGACGTGCCCAAGACGATGGTGTGGGAGCTTGCCCGTTGGATCAACGAGTCATCCGCCTCACCGCTGCGGCAGCAGTACGCCAAGCCGGTGATCCCCGAAAACTCGATCACCAAACCGCCCAGTGCCGAGCTTCGTCCGGACCAGACCGATCAGGACAGCCTGCCGCCTTACGAGGTGCTCGACCAGATCGTTGAGCGCTACGTCGAACGCGAACAATCCGCCGACCAGATCATTGCCGAGCTTGGGGGAGTCGATGCCGAGACGGTGTTGCGTGTCGTCCGCCTGATCGACCTGAACGAATACAAGCGGAAGCAGGCGGCCCCCGGGTTGAAGGTGACCGGCCGGGCGTTCGGTTTCGGCCGGCGGATGCCGATTGCACAACGATACGACAGCCGCTCCGTGACGGTGGCAAACAAGTAAACGTTTGGCCCGGGCCTAAACAGAGAGCGGGTCGCAAATGTTTATGATCGGTCGGTTTCGACAAGTGAAGCGAGGGTTTGATCGCCGACGGCGGCGCGCTGTGCCTGGGTGAGGCGGTCGAGCATGGCCCATTCGGGTTGCGATCGTTTGGCGTCCCCGTCGGGTTGCAGCGCTCCTGCCAGATCAATCAGGTCGGCAATGGCGATGTGATTGGGCGGCCGGGCGAGGGTGTAGCCCGCCGATTGCTCGTCGCCACGTTGCACCTGATGGAGCAGCCCCGCCTCTTCCAGTTTTTGGCCCATCTGCACCACGGTGCGGATCGGCAGGCGCAATTCCTGTGCCAGTTGTTGGGGATCGATGGATCGGCCGTGGGCGAAGGCGGTGCCGATGCGGGTCATGATGGGGATGAGCCAGCGCGGGTCGGCCATGGTCTGCGTTTCGGCGCGGGCCTCTTCCTGTCGCAGTTGAAAGCCTCGCAGTGATTGCAGTGTGTAGGTCAGTTCCAGGCCGAACAGCACGATCAGCCACGTCAGATAGAGCCAGAACAGGAACAGGGGGATCAGGCCGAGCGAGCCGTAGATCGCCGAATAGCCGACGGCCTTGGCGACGTACAGTTGGAAGCCGGACTTGCCCAGTTCCCACAGCACGGCGGCGACGAAGCTGCCGATCAGCGCCGGGCGGATGTTCACCTTGGCGTTGGGCATCAGCACGTACAACAGGAACAGGAGCAACCAACTGGCGGCGAGCGGCGTAAAGCCGGTGAGCCAGCCGAGTGTGTATCCGATGCCTGGAATCGGCTTCACCCACGCCACCAGTTGCGAGCCGAGATAGACGCTGACCATGATCAGCACGGGGCCGAGTGTGAGGATGGCCCAGTAGATGGTGATGCGGTGGTGCCAGGGCCGCCCGGTGGGGCTGTTGTAGATCCGGTTGCAACACTGTTCGACGGTGACCACCATGGCCAGGGCGGCCCAGATCAGGATGATCAGCCCGATGCCGCCGATGCTCGTGAAGCTGAGGTTGTAAGCGTTCTCAGTGAATTTGGTGATCTGTTCACTGATGGTGGCCTGCAACTCGGGCGTGGGGACGTTGAGCATCCTGATCACGTTTTGGTTCAAGAACTCAATGGCCCGCTGTTCCTTGTAAACCGCTTGCAGGACCAGCAGGCTCAGGACGACAGTGGGCACGAGGCTGAAGATGGTGCGATAGGTCAGGGCCGCGGCCATCTGGGCGGCGCGATCGCGCTGCAGCGTTCGTGCACAGTGCCGCACCAGGTCCACCGCATTGCGCACAGACCGTTGAGCGCGGCTCAGCTCACCCACCGGCTGCCGCAGCACACGCTGTACGTAATGGATGAAGTCGGTGACGATGGTCATGCTCTGATTATCGGCTGAATCGCGATGAACCCATAGCCGGCGGCTTATCCGCCGCGGCGGACCGGGACCGGGGCGCGTCGCGTCCCGGCTAACGGATATCGCGCTTGGTCACGCCGGGTCGTAGCCCGATCCGCCAAAGGGGTGGCAGCGGATGATCCGCCTGATCCCCCGCCATGCCCCGCGGATCGGGCCGTGTTTGTTTATTGCGTCGATCATGTATTGGCTGCACGAGGGGTGAAAGCGGCAGTGCCCGCTCATCACCTGCCCCAGTGTCGCTCGATACGCCAGGACCAATCCGATCACCACGCGACCAAGCATTCGGCTGCCCATCGGTCAATCTCGTTTTGACTGCTGTCGTTGCCTGCGCTGGCACTGCAAGTGTACGGCGCGGATACCCGAAAAGAGCATTCGCTGGTAGTCGGCCAGGGTTGCGGTGTCGTGCGGCCTGACCACGACCACCACATCATAGCCGGCCGGCCAGTCGTGTTGGCTGAGTCGGAACGCTTCGCGGAGCAGCCGTTTGATCCGGTTGCGTTTAACCGCTGTGCCGACTTTCTTGCTAACGCTCAAACCCAGCCGGGGGTGGTCCAGTCCGTTGGGCCTGCCGCACACCGCCAGCGGGCCGACGTTCTTGCGGAGCCTGGCGGCATACACCGCGGCAAGTGCCCGGGTGCCGTGCAGGCGTCGGCCATGACCGAATCGGTAGCATCGGGTCGGCTTGGTCATGGCGAATAGGGTGCGTGCGATGCCGCGGCGTGACGTTATGGATCCTGCCGGGTGCGGCGGAGCTTCAACAATTGGGTGCTGTAGGCGGCGATGATGTCCTGCCTTCGGAGCATGCCGATGATGGTATCGGGCGCATCGGCGTCGACGACGGGCAATTCCTCGTAACGGCCCTCGGCGAATCGGCCGATGGCGCTGGACAGGTCCATCTGTAAGGTTAGCGGTTTGACGTCTTGTGCCAGGTCCTGCGCTACGGCCAGGCCGCCCACGCCGTCGGTTTCGTACAGAAACTGTCGTACGTCGTTGAAGGTGAACATCCCGTAGAACTGCTTCTGGTCGTTCAGGACGGGGAAACAGGTCTGGTGTGTGTCGGCGACCATGTACACGATGTCGCTAAGCGGCATGCCGATCGGGACAGTGGCGAAATCTTTGGCGGTTCTGCCGATCGCGTCACGGATGGTCAGGCCCTGGAGCACGTCGATGATGAAGTCGCCGCGGTGAGCCGCCGAGTCGCGTCTGGAGGCGACCTGCTGGGAATAGATGGTCCAGCCGTGACCCAGCATGTACGCGATCGCGCACACCCACATGGACGGCAGGAGCAGCGCGTAGGTGGCGGTCATCTCGGAGACCATGATGATCGTGCTGACCGGTGTGTTGGCCGCAGCGGAGAAGAAGCTGGCCATACCGAGGATGACAAACACGTCCACCCGCGTGACCACGCCGGGGAACAGCTTCTGTAACAGTAGCCCGACGACGGCGCCGAGCGAGCCGCCGATGACCATGCTGGGGCCGAACACGCCCGCCGAGCCGCCCGATCCGATGGTCAGCGACGTGGTGAGGATCTTTCCGATGCCCACGACCAGCAGCACGGGGATCAGAATCGTGGCCTGGCCGGTGGGGTTGAGGATCTTTTGCAGAAAGCCGTAACCAAACGAAAGGGTGCCCAGCGAGTCGTGTTGGGCCTCTTGACCGGAAGGGGCGAGCAGGTAATAGGCGGTGATGGCAATCACCCCCGTGGCGGCCGCACCGATGACGGGTTTGAACACGTTGGGGACCCGCATCCGCTTGAACAGGTGATGCACGCCGTAGAAACACTTGACGTAAAGCAAGGAGGCCAGTGCCATGGCGACGGCCAGCACGGTCAATGGCATCAGCAGTAAGGGCTCGTCAAAGCGCATCCCCGGTGCAACATCGAACAGGGGGCGAAAGGCGGCTCCGACGCCGTAGGCCGCCGTCACCGTCAGACCGAGGTTCAAGACGCAGTAGGCGACGGTGGTGGCGATAAAGGCGGGGATCAGGTTCTCGGCTTCGAAATCGGGGTCTCGGTAAAGCACTTCGGTGGCGAAGATGGCGCCGGCCAGCGGGGCTTGAAAGATCGCGCCGATGCCGGCACCGACCCCGGCAGCCATCAGGGTGCGACGCTCGGTGTCGGATAGCTTGAGCCGGGTGGCCAGAAATGACCCGAAGCCGGCGCCGATCTGGGCGATCGGACCCTCCCGGCCACCCGATCCGCCTGTACCGAGTGTGATGGCCGAGGCGAACATCTTGACGATCGGTACGTGGCCGCGAATCAGCCCGCCCTTGTTGTGGTAGGCGTCGATCGCGGCGTCGGTCCCGTGCCCCTCTGCTTCCGGTGCAAAGGTGTATACCAGCCAACCGGAGATCAGCCCGCCGACCATCAGCACCACGATCAGCACCCACGGCGTGAGCTCGGTCGTCGTCTCGGTGAAGAATTGAGGTTCGCCCGCTGAGCCGCCGGCGTTCAAGCCCGCGATCCAATCCAGACCGACGTGGGTCACCAGGTGGCTCATCCAAAGAAACGCGATGCCCCCGATGCCCGCCGCCACGCCCACCGCGACCGCTAACAGGATGCGACGGCCCAACTCGCGAGCACCCGTCTCCGGCCACAGACCCCAGTCTTTGAGAAGCTGCTTCATCGGCATCGGGCGGTTCACTGCCGGTCGCGATCACGTCGAGGCTGTTTCTTGTGAAGTTGGCGGTACGCCCGAAAGCCCTTGAGCCCATCGGCGGCCTGGACGACTGCTCCTTCGTGATTCTGGCGGACCTTAGCACTACCCTGCAGCACCTGGGCCCAGCCGACGCCGATGGTGCACGCGACGATCGCCGCCGAAGCGTAATGGATCGGCAGCCCCAGCGCCGGGCCGGGCAGTTGGCCGTGATACCAGGCGGCCAGCACTTGTTCCGTCGTGTCATATTTCATTAGCACCCATGTGTATGCCGCCACCGCGACAACGGCCGGACTAAACAGGATGCCCACCGGGTTGGTGTGTGCAAAGATCAGTTGCCCAACCATGGCCCCGATGGTGAACGACAGCCCCAGCCCGCAGATCACCTGCCCGCCGTCGGAATCACGGATCAGCACGAGGCACAACACCCCGGCCACAACAGCACAGACCAGCCCCGACGCCAGCGCGTTCAGTTGCGGGAATCGGATTGTCGTGTCCACGCCCAGGTGGTCGTCGAACGCCAGCGCAGGGAAACGGCTGCGCATCGGCGATCGTAGCCGCTGGATCACCGCGAGCATGACCACGACACCGGCCTGCCACACCGTCAGCTCGGTGATCAGGTAGCTGAACCGTTCGGGCAGCGCGTCGGCTTCCGCCGCGTGCCACAGCCACCCGTCAATCGCTCCGCCCCGCCCGGCCACGACGCACAGCGACGCCGCCACAACAAACACACCCGACAGCAGGTGGCCCTGTGCCGAGATCACCAGCCCCATCACCAGCGCCGGGATACCCAACGCCGCCACGACGGCCGTCGCCACGATCGGACCCGACTGCGCGGTGGTGAGGCTGAATCCGCTGCCGCCGTCCGACGCACGCAGAAACTGCCCGGCCCACACCCAGACCAAGGCGCCGAGGACCACCGCCCCCGTTATCAGCAATCGTTGTCGCATGGGGGGAAACATGGAGAATCCTTCATTGCCAATTGGCGATCAGCCATTTACTCGATCCATTCAACAAGCTGCGGCGCAAAGTAGGTCAGAATCAGGTCCGCCCCGGCTCGCTTGATCGCGTACGTCGTTTCCAGCACCGTTGCTTTCAGGTCGAGCCAGCCATTCTGCGCCGCGGCGTGGAGCATCGCATATTCACCGCTGA
>JAZGCX010000234.1:0-2114 GCA_036477175.1 Phycisphaeraceae bacterium | reverse complement strand
GGCTCTACAACGGGCTGCTCGCATGTCAGCACGTATTACCCGTCCCGCTACCAGCGCCCTGGCCCCCGCCGCCACCTTGGCCACCGCCGAACCCCGTGCCGAGTCCCTGATTGTTGCAACCCGTCGTATTGATCAAACTTGCCGAACCTTCGACCCCGCCACTAATAGCACCTGCCGAGTACATGATGGACATTCCGAGTGCCGTACCCAGAATGGCGAGACGAATTACGTATTCCGCCGCCGTAGCGCTTAGACTCACAAACGAAGTGCAACACCGGTATGAACCGGAGTTGCGATGGGCAAGCATTATGACCAGCTCGATCTTGATGATCATATCGAGATTTCCCGGCTGCATACGGCCGGGCGGTCTCGTCGTGAAATCGGCCGCCTGATGGGTCGGGATGCTTCGACGATCAGCCGCGGGCCATGAGATGCATGTGGGATGATCGGTGCCGCTGACCTCGCGCCCGGCCGGCGCAGCACGTGGCCGCTTAGGCGACCGCCCTGATCGGGCGCGGTTCCAGTTTCTGATTGATGATTAACGCCGCCTCGAGGGCCTTGCGCGCATCCTCCGCGGTCACGACGGGCTCGTTTCCACTGCGCACCGCGTCCAGGAAACAGGCAATCTGACGTTTGAGGACACTGCCGCCGCCGAACACCCGTTCCTCGGTCTTGATCTGGGGTACGGTCTCGTCCCCGTCCGCGTTGACGCGCCTGGTTATGGAAAACTTGTTCGCCATGAGGTCGATGGCGACGAGGTTGTGGGTCTGGAACACGTTGATGGTCCGCTCGGCGGTGCTGCTGGTGCGATTGGCCGTCAGCGTCGCAATGCAGCCGTTGGCGAAGCGGATTTGCACGTTGGCGAAGTCCGCGACTTCGCTCAGGACTGACACGCCGAACGCGTCGATCTCCACGAACGGCGAATCGACAATCCCGAAGATGAGATCCAAATCGTGGATCATCATGTCCAGCACGACGTTGATGTCCGCGCTGCGTGTTCGGAACATCGAGGTCCGGCGACTCTCGATGAAACGCGGGTTTGTCAGATAGGGTGCGGCGCCTTCGACCGCCGGGTTGAACCGCTCCAGGTGGCCAACCTGCAACACCACGCCATTGTCGCGCGAGATCTCGGCAAGGCTATCGGCTTCTTCAAGCGTCTCACAGATCGGCTTCTCGAGCAGTACGTGGATGCCCCGCGACAGGAAATCCTTGGCCACCGCGTAATGCTGGCTGGTCGGTACCGCGATGCTCACGGCGTCCACACGGCCCAGCAGGTCCCGCCAATCCGTGGTCACCTCGGCGGCGCACTTGGCCGCCACCGACCGAGCCCTGGTTTCGTCGATATCACAGATCGCTTGGAGATCGGAATTCGCAAGTTCTGCGTACTTCTCCGCGTGCAGCGCGCCGAAATAGCCAGCGCCGACCACCGCCACCCGCAACGATTCCATTGGGTTGCCCCTTCAGCCCTTGAACGGGCTCGCGTTAAAAAAGCAGATCGGCGGTTTCGCCGACCCAAGCATCTCGTCGCTGTGCGCCACCCGCCAGGCCCGTGGGTGCCGCACCGAGGCCAAATACATCCACCGACCCCTGGTCCAAGTGTCCCCTGCGATGGCCGGGATGGTCAGATGCTTTTGCTCGGCGGCTTGCGCACCCGCCGAATCGAGCATTTTCTCCTCGTCGGAACGACACTCTATACGTGGAATCCCCCACATGGAACCCCTGTCACAAGCGGCGATCGGCTCCACCACCTGCGGCCGCATGACCACGCCGCTGAATGCAAACTGACCGAGAATCGAAACGCCGACCAGCTGCAGCAAACGCCGCTTGCTTTGCACAACCATGTCGACTTCGTTGGCCACGACGTTAAGGTTGCGCAGCACGGAGTCGATAGGCAGCCAGCCGAGGAGACGGACCACCCAGGGCGCGGTTAAAATCAGCATCAAGTCGCCGAGGCTGACGAGCGCAATGACCCAGGCCGGGCCCGGATCCTCCAGCGTGGCCATGAGATACAGCCGAACCGGCTGCCGGCGCGCCGTGATCCGGCTGGGGGAATGCCGCGAGGAGGCGCTGTCTTGAGTGATCTGGTCCCAGACTGCGCTTTCGCGCTCTATCGC
>JAZGCX010000233.1:0-4997 GCA_036477175.1 Phycisphaeraceae bacterium | reverse complement strand
TGGCCCCAACCGACACACTGCTCGAGACCATGCTCGTGGACAAGAAGGTGGCCGATGGCCGCATCCGTCTGGTGCTGCCCGACCGCCTCGGGGCTGTTTCCATCGTGCCCGGCACGCCCGAAAACGCGATCACCGCCGCGTGGGATTCACTGCGCACAGTATCTTGATCGGTCAGCGCGCTACTTCACCAGCCGCAAGGCGACCGGGTAGCGATACGCCTCGCCTCTGCTGGCTTTGACCGCGGCGATGAGGGCAAGCACCAGTGCCGCGATGCCCGCCGCCATCATGATGAACACCGGGATCACCAGGCACGAAGTCACGGTGCACACCACATACACGATCGCAAGTGTGATCTGGAAGTTCAGCGCTTCCTTGCCCTGGTTGTCGACGAAACGATCCTCGTCCTTCTTGATCAGCCAGATGATTAACGGTCCGATGAATGACGTGAAGATACCCAGCAGGTGCGCCAGCATCGCCATATTGCGGGCATCTTTGCTCGGCAGCTCAGGGGGCGCGGCGGTTTCACCGGTGGTTTCGGGCGTGGGTTCGGGCGGGGTTGGTTCCTGTTGCTCGGACATGAGGTGGACTCCTGATCGTTGGCGTGGAAAGAACTTGTCACTGCAACGTGCTGACTCACGGCCCCAGTATTGGCACAGCAGGACGTGGCGTCAAGGTTGCTCCGGCACGCCCGGCTGCCGCCAATGGGATAAGATACACCAATGCGAGCGATCCGGCGACACGACTGGAGCCCGCGCGTCGAGCTGCTGCCGCTGATCGACGTGGTCTTCCTGTTGCTGACGTTTTTCATTTACAGCCTGGTCATGATGGTGCGGGCCGAGATTTTACCGGTCAGGTTGACCACGCTGACGACCGGCGCCCAGGCCGAACCGGCCAAGATCGCCGCGATCACCATCGACGCTGCCGGCCGGCTGTACCTGAATCGTGAACCGATCGAGCCGGAGCAACTCGATGAACGTCTGGCCAAGTTCGCCGCGTCGGACGAGCCGCCGAAGCTGTTTCTGGCGATGGAGACCCGCCCGCCCGCCGAGGCGGGGGCCGACGCGCCGCCGATCGCCGTGGTGGACCGTGGGCCGCTCTTGATCCGTCTTATCGAACAGGTCCGCGCCGCGGGCATCGAAGACTTCGCCATCGTCGGCCAGCCTCAGGACAAGCCGCCGATCAATGCAGATGAGAAGGGACGAAGTCTGAATGACGAATGACGAAGTGGTCCGTTGGAATCGTTAGCGGCGGGCCGTGGCCCGCGCGTTGACCGATGAAAGCCTGGGCAAATGGTTGAACGTGAAACCAGGTTGCCGTTGATCGTTGGCGCGGGGGTGGCGGTGTTGTTGCACCTGTTGGTGTTGTCGGCGGTGCTGCTGGCGCAGCAGTGGTCGATGCAGGTGCCGTGGAAGGGCGTGCAGCACCTGGCGCGGATGCTGCCCGAGCCGCCGGAGGTCAAGATCGGCCGGGCCTCGCCCACCACCTCGGCCGTGGCGTGGATCGCGTATGACGATTTCCGACAGTTGATCGCGCCCGAAGCGCCCACGGAGCAGCCGGCGATCCAGCAACAGGTCGAGCCACAACCGGATGCGGCGATGCCGCTGGACCCGACGCCGCCCGGTCCACCGCCGCAGGAGCGGATCGCCCCGGCCGTATCGCCTGCGACCCGCACCGACTCGCTGCTGGCCCCGCCGACCGCCGGTGCTCAGCAGCCGGCGCTGCCGCTGCCCCCACTGGTCGAAGGCGGCGACATCGCCCTGGCCCACCCGGCCGACGAACCCCAGCCCGGTCCCGAGCCCGCGCCCGGCCGCGACGACGAGCATCAGCAACCGCAACCCGATTCGCCGTCCACCGCCGCGCCGGCCTCGGCCGACCCCACCGCGGCGCCGAAAGCCGACAGCGAAAGCCCGCCGGTCAGGCTCGTCAACGACCGCCTCGAAGTTCACCCGGGCAGTGTCATCACCGGCCCCGGCATCGAGATCAAAACCGCCATCCCACGCCCCGGCTTCATCACTCGATGGAGCACCATCCCGCGTAATCCAACGGCCACGCTTGTGTTCAACCGGGCCGGCGAGGTCATTCAGGTCACCCTCGAGCGCTCCACCGGCTACGAAAGCTGGGACGGTGCGGTCGAAGCCAGCCTTTACAAGTGGCGGGCCACCGGTCCCAAACTCGCCGAACTTGACCGTAAATTCGAGCTTGATGTCGAGATCCTGTTCAGCGCAGAAGAAGAGTGAAAATGACGAAGCCCGAATGATGAATGACGAATGAGTGATCAAATCCCAGATGCCTGTGTGTTTGCCCACAATCTGATTCGTCATTTTAGGATTCGTCATTCGTCATTATTCGGCCCCAGGACTGAACGTTATGCAGCGATTCGAGGATGGTGGTGTCGTCATCAGTTGTGATTTCTGTGGCTTGGACTGGGACGAGGTCAAGCCAATGATCGAGGGGCACCACGGCTCGGTCCTGTGCCTGGAATGTCTGACGACCGCCATCGAATCCGCCGAGCAACAGGCCGGCAAGTATTCCTGCACACTCTGCCTGCGGGAGAATCTGCCCCAGACGCTGCCGCGATGGACCGGTAACCGCCCCGAAGCAACGGCTTGTCAGGACTGCATCCTCCAGGCCGCCAAGGCATTCGATCGTGACAAGCAAGTCGATTGGACCTGGAAGCAGTAGGGGATGTTGATTTGCGATGTCTGATTTGACCGCGTCGCTGCTGGAGTCTTACGCGGCCAGGCGCTGGGACACTTGTTTGGCGCTGGTGTAGTTCGGGTTGATCCGAAGCGCCCGGTCAACCGATTGCCGAGCGGCAGGTGCATTGCCTATCGCGTCGTAGCAGACGGCCAGGTGATAGTGGGTGTCGGCACGTTGGGGCAGCCGCTGGGCGTGTCGGGAGAGGGTGTCACTTGCTTTGGTCAACATCATCGAAAGCGCAGAGGTCACGGGTTTGACGCTTTGGAGTTCACCGCGCCGGGCGCGTCGGACCGACTGGCCGACCGCCGCGTGAAACCACAGCGATGATAAGGTCTGGCGGCGTTCGTGCGGCGCGGTGCGGATGTTGAGTATCCGCAACGCCCGTCGCACCAGACGGAGCTTGCCGGCTGACAGGGCACAGATAATCAGCCCGCCCCAGGCCTGCTTGTCGTTGGGCTGTCGCTGCGCCAGCCGCCACCACCATCGCCCGGCGTTCGCCAGTCGTCCGGCATGCATGTGCGCAGCCGCCAGGGCCGCTAACGCCGTTGGATCGCGCATCTCGGTTAATTGGACCGCCCGGTCCAGACGCGTGATGGCCAAGGCATCGGCGCCCATCGTGTCGGCCAGCGTGCCTGCTTCCTGCCACAGCGCCGCCTCGTCGCGCCGCTCAGTCAGCAGTGGGGCATACAGTTCTTCAGCCTCGCGGTAGCGCTCGGCTCGGGCGTACAGCCGTGCGGCCGTCAGACGCCGCTCGGGCTGGTCGTTGGCGGTCGGATCGGACCGGAGCAGTTCGGCGGCTGCTTCGGGCTGATGTCGCCCGAGCAATGTCGCCAATGTGCTACGGCTTGCGGTATCCGATGGTTCGAGCCGCACCACCTGCCGAAGGTGAATGATCGCCTGATCGAGTTGGTCCTGCTTGATGCACAGGCCGGCAAGCATCCGGTGGGCCCTTGCGTCGTCGGGGAAACGGGCCGCCAGATTCTTCAGGAGTGATTGGCTCAGCTTGTTACTGCTGGTGCGCACGAGCGCCCGGGCACGCAGCATCATGACCTGAGGCGTGTCGCGTCGCTCGGGGTGGTAATGGTCGTGCGTATCGAGCGCTTTGATCGCCAACCGCGGCTGGTGACGTGCCAGTTGGATGCGGGCCTCGGCCAGACGTGCGGCCGACGAGCCCGGCTCAAGGTCCAGACACTTGCGTATTGCCCCCAGCGCCTCGTCCGGCATGTCTGCCGCCAGGTGTGCTAGCGCCAGATGCAGGTGTTCGGTCGCTTCGGTGTGACGGTCGAGGTTCATGCCGCCAACTCCTGTTGAAGTTGGTGCGCCAAGGGGTGCTGCGGCTCGCGGTCGAGCCATTCGGTCAGCCGCAGGCGTGCGGTGTCGGTCTTTCCGTCGGTGTGTTGGCGGCGGATCATCGCGGCGCGCAGGTCGGCGTAGGTCGGGTGCGCGTCGAGTGACCGCGCCAGCACGTCGGTGGCCGGCGGGCCGACACCGGCGTCATCGCTGATCCGGCTCAGCACCAGTGCCAGCGCGGCGGAGTACGGGTCGAGCTTCAGCCCGCGGTGCGCCCACCGACGCGCTTCGTCTGTGTCGCCGGCCAGCATGGACAGATCAGCCATCGCCTGGCAGAGCATCAGCCTCTGCCGGGGGCCCGTCACGTGTCGGTCGATCCGTTGGATCACGCTGCGCAGCAGTTGCACATCCTTAAGGTTGGCCCTGATCTTCTGCGCGGCAACCAGGCTGGGCAACACGTCCAGGCGCACGACCAGTTCGGCCGCAAGGTGGTCAACGGTCGCATCGGTGACCGGCGGCAACTGTTCATAACCGGGCACCTGCATCGCCTGGAGCCATGTGGCAATCGCCGGGTCGTATCCATGGCGGTGGTGCAAGCGTTGGGCGGCCCGGCGTGCGGCGTCGGTCAGATCAGACGCGATGAGCACCGCAACCAGCATCTGCGGTATCGCGGCGTCATGATCGAGGTCGTCTTGAGTCGCAGCGTGCAAGATTGCCGAGGCGTGTTCGAGCTGACCTCGCCGCGCCAACAGCGCCGCCAGCAGCACGCATGCCGTGGGTGGGCAATCGGGCTGGCGATGCCACTCGTGCAGTTCCAGTTCAGCCGCCGCCACCTGACCGCCACGGCACGCCTCGGCCAGTCGCATCAGGCGGAGCGTCGGTGGTTCCTTGCCGTGGTCGCAGCGCGGTTGAGTATCACAAGATGTTGGTTTCAGCGAAGTTACAGCGCCACCGCCGCGGTGGGCGAGCCTTCGTAACATGCCTGCGATCCTCGCCATCGGTACTCC
>JAZGCX010000232.1:0-7162 GCA_036477175.1 Phycisphaeraceae bacterium | reverse complement strand
CGGCGCGGCTCACGGCGTGCCCCCTTGTCGATTTACCAATCGGCCGGCTTCGACCAGCACCTCGCCGCGATCGAGGCACAGGTCCATGCAGATGGCGCGCAGTCCGTCGTCGTAGTCGGGTGGCTCGCTCGGCGGCCAGAAGCGGCCGGCACGGATCTCGCGGATGATTCGATGCACTTCGGCAAGGGCGGTGTCGAGCACCTTGGCGTCCCACTTGGCCTCGATGTAAGCAATCTTCGTCAGGTCTTTGGGCAGCACCAGGTAGCCCAAGTCAAGGCGTCCGGTGATGCCGACCGTGGCAACCAGCGTCCGGTACAGCGGTAGTTGCAGATCAATCCACTTCTTGTCGCTACGCGGTCCATGGCGGTGGGTCTGCTGCGGCGACTTTGGCGTGTCGGAGGTTTTGTAGTCGATGACGCGGTAACCGTCTTGTGGGTGTTCGTCGATGCGGTCGATCCGGCCGGTGATAGTGAACGGCTGGCCATCGACTTTGACGGCGGCTTCGAGTCGCGTTTCGACGTGCTGTGGGATGATCCGCCAACCTTTTTCAACCTGTTCGGCCTGCCATCGTGCAAACGCGTTGAGCCGATCACGCAACTGCTCGCGTTGGATCACGACGGCGGTGGACGGCTCGGAGCCGTAACGGGCGCGCACCAGCGCTTCAAGCCGCTGGGAGAGGAAATCTGCGATCGCCTCGGCGTCGGTTGAATCGGTCAGGTTACTGTTGCCGAAGTCGCTGAGCACGTCGTGCGCCAGTGTCCCGAACGTTCGGCCATCCATCTCGGCGGCGCGGTCGTCGAGCGTTTCGAGTTTGAGCACATGCTTGAGATAGAAGCGATAGGGGGAGGCCAGGTAGTCCCGAAAAGCGGTGACCGGGAGGCTGGTGATCGGTTCGTACGGCTGTTGGGGTCGGGGCACAACAAAGAGGCTGCGGTCGCCGGGTTCCAGAAGTGCAATGGGGCGGGGTGGATTGCTGTCGTCGGCCGCGTGGGGCGGGTAGATCGTGTCGATACGGTCCGGCAGTTCACTTTGGTCACATGCCAGCAGGAGTCGGCTGGGGGTAAGCGGGTCGTTGTTCGCGGCGTGTCTGCCGGCGATCAGGGTGACCGCCGGTCGGCTGTGGGTGATCGCGGTCAGGGCCATCAGGTCGCGCGCGTAGCGGCGGTCGTTGTCGGCCAGGCCGAGCACGCGGCGGGCAGCGTTGGGCACGAAGGCGTCGGCGCTGCGGCTGGCGGGGATCGTGCCTTCGTTGACGGCAGTGACGATCAGCACCGGTGCGTCGTCCAGTTGCAGTTCCAGCCAACCGAGCAGTTCGATCGCAGCAGGTCCGCCTTCGGGTGGGACATTGGGTTTTTTGGCCAGTCGCGCCAGCGTCAGGCGGATCGCCTCGGCGAAGGTCAGCCGGGGCGTGATCGGGTTGGCCGGGTCGAGCTGTGCTTGTTCGCCCAGTGTCTGGCCGATCGTTTCGAGCGCGCGGATGAGCGGCTCGTCGTCGTCGTGGTGGCGGTGCAGGCGTTGCCTGGCGTACACGGTCTGGAGCCCGTCGGCGATCGGCCGGCTCCAGTGCGGAAGCGGGCGTGCGTGGCCGGCGTCGGCGGGCAGCAGTGATTCGACCGCGTCGTACACCTGCTGTAGTGGTTCGATGTGGTCGTGTGAGCCGAGCCATCGGCCGGTGATCTTGCGCTGGAGCGTATCGGTGGCATAAGTGTCAAGGAGGGTAAGCCAACGGCTAATCGCGGGTTGGGCGTCCTCGTCGGTGCGTGCGGTCACGTAGTCTTCGACATCCGGGTGTCGCAATAGCGCTGCAAAGTCATCGAATCGTCGGGCCGTGGCATAGCGCCCCAGCGTTGCAAGCAGCAGGGCGGGCCGAGAAAGTGACAGGGGTTGGCCGAACCCGCTGTGCGCAGGGAGCCCGGCCAGTTCCAGTGTACGATGCACCATTGGTGCCATCGCTTCGTCGCCGAGGCCGACCGTGATCTGGCTGGCCCCGTAAGGGCACGAAATTGTCGGGGACCCATTGTCATGTTGACCGAGGTCGGCGAGGGCGTGCAGCACGGTGTAGGCCTGATCGCGCGGACGATCGACGACGCGGATGCATTCCGGCGGCAGATCGACGTTGCGATCGAGCCAGCGATCAACCCGCAGCGCGCCGAGCTCGTCGAAGCTGTCAGCCTCGGACTCGGGCGCATGGATGAGGGCGGTGACATGGTCGCCGACCTGTTCGAGCATCAGACTGGCGACGCGGTTCAGGTCGGCGGTTGCCAGCAGGACGACGTCGGCCTGCGTGGCGCATTGGCGTTGCTCGATCGCCTCAAAGCGGGCGGCGTGCCTGTCCTGGAGGCCGTGCTGGGCCAGCGTCTGTTCGTAAGCATGTTGTAGTGCGGTCAGCGCGCCCCAGCGTTGGTCGTCGATGAAGTCGAGGGCGGCGCGGCAGCGTGGTGCGACATCGGCGATGCGCACCTGATCGGCGGCAAGGGTTTCATGTAGGTTGGCCAGATCGTCGCTCAGCGCCAGCCAGTCGGCCAGGTCCTCGCGGCCGGGCGGGTTCGGTACGACGTGTCGGAGCACGGCGGGGTCGGCCGATCGCAGCGCGTGGAGGCGACCCAGTTGGGTTTGCAGGTCATCGGCGATGGGCGTCGAGGGCGTATGGAGTCGCTCAGGCAAGTCGCCGAGCGTTGCGATGTCGGGCGGGCTCATGAGTTGTTTACCCGCCTGTTCAACCAGCACTTCCAGCAGCCGCCTGCCGGCGCGTCGGCCGGGCACGACCAGCAGCACGCCGCTCAAGTCCCACGCACCGTCGCTGGCGTAGCGTTGGTGTAACCAACGTGCGGCCAGGTGGATGGCCGGTTGGTCCCATCCCAGAAAGACGCGCGTCACCGCCACGGGGTTGGCTCCTGAATCATTACCGGGTCAAGGTATATCACGTTCGAGCCAGAGCGTCGCCGGTGCCGATCGGAATAATTCGGGGCGGTGGGCGGTTGCGAGCAGCAGAAGCGCGGGGACACGTTGCCACGTGAATGGCTATTCAGCCGCGCTGGGAGGTCGTCACATGGATGCCGCCGAATTGCAGCGGACGGACGTGTACCAGTGGACGAGGCAGCGGCTGGCGCTGGCGGTGCTGATCGTGGCCGCGGGGTTGATCCTGCCGAGCTATGTGGTGTGGCTGCAGATACGGCCTATGGAGGGGTCGCCGCGCCGCGCCGCGGCCGGTCGCCCGCCGCGGGGACGGGCCGAGGCGATGCTGGGGAAATTTAACCTGGACGGGCTGCTGATCCCGCAGCAGCGCATCCTCTCAGGCGGACCATCAAAGGATGGGATCCCGTCACTGACCGAACCCGATACGGTGCCGGTTGCTGAGGCCGACTTCCTGGCCCCCGACAGCCGCGTGGTGGGCGTGACGGTCGGCGGGGAGTCCCGCGCGTACCCCATCAACGTCCTGAACTGGCACGAAGCGATCAACGACCGGCTCGGTCAGACCGATCTGGCGGTCATCTACTGCCCCCTGTGTGATTCGGTCAGTGTGGTCGATCGGCAGTTGAACGGCAAAACGTATGAGTTTGGCATCAGTGGGTTGCTGTACAACTCCAACGTGCTGCTGTATGACCGAACCGATCAGGCGTTGTGGTCGCAGGTCGCCCTGACGGCGGTGAGCGGCCCGAACGCCGGCCGGGCGTTGCGCCATCTCGACGGGTGGGAGCTGACCACGTTCAGCCGATGGCGGCGCGAACACCCCGACTCGACCGTGGTGACCTTCAACACCGGCCACAATCGGCGTTACGAGGTCAATCCCTATCAGCCTTATTTCCAGGACGATTACCTCATGCCGCGGTTTCAGAACTTCGACCTGGACAACAGGCTGGCAAACAAGTCACGGGTGATCGGCGTGAAATTCGGCGGTCAGGCACGCGCCTACCCGCTCAAGACGCTGTTGCAGGGCAAGCAGATGACGCTCCGCGATGAGGTCGGCGGCGGCGCGATCGAATTGGCCGTCGATCGGGAGACCCAATCGGTGCGGGTGGTCAGCTTTCCCGAAAATGCCCAGGTCGTTCACACTTTTTGGTTTGCCTGGGCTGCTTTCCATCCCGACACCGACGTGTATAAGCCGCCGACCCCATGACAAAGCCCGCGACCACCGGTCGCTGGTAGAAAGGGATTGCCGCTTTCACATGGCGGCCGGTTCGGTCTATCCTATGGGCATGGATACGAACGACCGGATCGCGCAGTGGGAAAAGATGACGCAGGAGGCGCCGGACGGCATGGCGTGGTTCAGTCTGGGCAATGCCTACAAGGAGGCCGATCGCCTCGAAGACGCCGCCGCGGCGCTGCACAAGGCCGTCGAGATGGACCCGGGGCTGAGCCGGGCGTATCAGGTGTTGGGCCAGGCGCTCATCGCGCTGGACAAGGCCGACGAGGCCGGCGAAATACTAGCCAGGGGCTACAGCGTCGCAGCGGAGCGCGGCGACGTGATGCCTCAGAAGGCGATGGGGTCACTGCTGGAGAAGCTCGGCAAGCCCGTGCCGCAGACGCAAACCGCCACGTCACAAGTCGAGCTTGGCGGCGATCAGATCATTGACCGCCGCACGGGCCGGCCGGGCACGCGTCTGCCGGACCCGCCGATGCGCGGGCCGCTGGGCAAGTTCATCTTCGACCACTACAGCCAGGAGACGTGGCGCGAGTGGATCGGCATGGGCACGAAGGTGATCAACGAACTGCGGCTGGACTTTTCAAACGCCGAACACCAAAAGGTGTACGAGCAGCACATGATGGAATGGTTGGGGGTCAGCGAGGAAGAGGCAGCCGCGTATGCCGAGCAGTCGACGTAGTACGTCTGGGGTCGGCGCTAGAAGATCACACGCAGCACATAGAAGAAGACGATCGCCAAGCCGGCACCGGCGGGGAGGGTAACAACCCAGGAGACGACGATGTCGCGCACGGTGTTGAGGTTGAGCGCCCCGATGCCGCGGGCCAGGCCGACGCCCAGCACGCCGCCGACCAGCGTGTGGGTGGTGGAGATCGGCAGGCCATAGACGGACGCCAGCAGGACCGTGAGTGCCGCGGCGAACTCGGCGCAGAACCCGCGTGAGGGGGTCAGTTCTGTGATGCGTTCGCCAATGGTCCGCATGACCCGCCAGCCCCAGGTCGCCAGGCCGAAGACGATGCCGACCGCACCCAGCCCCAGGATCCACAGGGGGATGGGCGCTATTTTGGGGATGGCGCCGGCCTTGGCGGTTTCAATTGCGGTCGCCAGCGGGCCGATGGCGTTGGCCACGTCATTGGAGCCGTGGGCGAACGCGACGAAGCCGGCGCTGATGATCTGCAAATAGATGAAGATCCGCTCGACCTGAACGAATGCGGAGTGGTCGCCGCCGATTCGGGTGCGGCTGCGCAGCTCGCTGTGGATGGCCTGAGTGTCCTGGAGAGCGCGGTCGGCGCGTCCACGCGTGTCGCCGACGGCGGTGTCGCGCACGCGGCGCAGGTGCATCATGGCTTTGCTCAGCGCGCGGGCCAGGTAAAGGTTGCGACTCTGTTCGGCCATAACGGGGTCACCCGATTTGATACGCCCGACGAGCCGGTGGGAGATCAGTGCGCCGAGCGTGCCGGCAACAAACGCCATGCTCAGGCCGACGGTCAGTGGCAGCGTATCCAGCGGTTTGAGGCCGAAGTTGTCTTGCCAGAACGGCTTGAGTCCTTTGAAGGCCAGCACCAGCATCATCGTGACCATCACGGCAAAGACAATGAACGGTGTGGCTTTTTTCGCGGCGGCGACGGGATCGGGCTTGTAGAAGATACCGGTGAGGATCAGGCGGAAGATGACGAAGGCGATGAAGCCGCTCAGCAGCGGGGAGACGACCCAGCTTGCGGCGATGAAGGCCACCCCCTTGTTGTGCCAGCTCCAGTTGATCGCCTCCAGCCCGCCGACCACGGCGCCAAAGCCGATGATGGCGCCAACGATGGCGTGCGTGGTGGAGACGGGCCACCCGAAGTAGGAGGCCACTTGCAGCCACACGCCGGCGGCGAGCAGCGCAGCAATCATGCCCAGGACCAGGGCGGTCGGGTCGTTGACGAACACCGCCGGGTCAACAATGCCTTTGCGCACTGTTTCAGTAACGTTCGGCCCAACGAAAAAGGCGCCGGCGAACTCCATGATCGCTGCCAGAATGACGGCACGCTTCAGGGTCAGCGCGCCGGAACCGACGGACGTGCCCATGGCGTTGGCCACGTCATTGGCGCCGATATTCCAAGCCATGTAGAACCCGAAGACGAGGGCCAGACCGATCAATATCATCGTCTCGGTGCCCATGGCGTACTCCGTGTATTCAATCGATTCGGGGGGAGACGGATAGAGTGCGGGTTCGTCACTTCTTCAGTTCGAGGATGCGCCGGACCCGATTGGCCAGGCGTTCGGACAGGTTTGACAGGTCGCTGATCTGTTCCAGCAGCCGGCTCCACAGGAAGAAATCGCCCATGGACAACCGGTCTTCGCTGGCGAAGAGCGTCTTGAGCAGGTCACGCTGGATCAGGTCGGCCTCGTACTCCCGACGCGCCACGATATCGACCATCTGCATGACCTTTTCCGCCTCGCCGCCGCCGAAGCCCGTCTCGAGCAGTTCGTCGAGCTGGTGAATGACCTCGTTCACGCCGTCAAACGCGTCGAGATTCTTTTTCAGGAAGGCGTCGAACTTGTCGCGGAAGGTGTCGAACATCGTGATCCTTTTGAGCGTTAGCAGGACGCCGATGTTCTCTGCCTTGTCTGCGATGCTGTCCTGGACGGCAAGGATTTCCAGAAGCCGGTCACGGTCCACCGCCAGAAACAGGCTCCTGGGCAGATGGCCCTGGATGTCATACTTGACCTGGTCGGCCTGGTGTTCGAGGTCGGAAATCTCAGCGGCCAGGGCGTCCACCGCGTCGTGGTCGTGTCGGTTGAGGGCGTCGAAGAGTTCGCCGACCTTGCCGACGCAGACGGCCACTTTTTCCATATGCGCCTGTAATGGGATGAAAGGCGATTTTCCGAAGAGCTTGGCAAATGTTCGCATGTGGCGTTGCCTTGGATCAGACGGGGGGCTTCAGGTCAGGACGGTTCTTGTTTATGGTCCATGGTGCCGGGTCGTCTGTGGGCCCGCATTTATACCGGCTGTCGTCCGTGTTGCAACCGTATGGTGGC
>JAZGCX010000231.1:0-4935 GCA_036477175.1 Phycisphaeraceae bacterium | reverse complement strand
TCTTTGCCATCTCCGGCACCAGTTACAATTACAAGGTGACCCTCGGCGGCGTGACCATCGAAGAATATTGGCTCGTTCGTGTCTTCGGATTGCCCGAGTCACGCGTCTGGGTCAGCCAGGACTATGAGGGGGCCACGTTTGACCTGGACGACGGCAGCACGATCGACGTGCCGTTCTTCCACGTGCAGCGAAACCTGCTTTTTGCCGACGGCCACGTCGGCGGTTTCTCGTTGCGGTAGCGTCTTGGGAGCCTGAACCATGAAACGCAACATCCTGGTGCTGGTGCTGGTCCTGGTCGCATCGGGGGTGCTTGGTGCCGGCATCTATGTCACCCGACTGGTGACGCCGCCGCCAATGCCGGAAACGATTGACGACGCCCTGGCCGTGATCAAGTCGCCGCGGTTCACACGGCTGCCGGTTGACCGCAAGCGGTCCTACGCCGACAGGTTCCGCCAGCTTGTCCGCGATCTGGATGAGCAGCAAAGGCGGCAACTGTGGGAGCAGTTCCGCCAGGACGAGGCGCTTCGCCAAGCCCAACGCGACCTTATGCAGCAGATGATGATCGAGCGGGCGCGACAATTCGCCATGGCCGGCGAGGCCGAACGGCAGCAGATCCTCGACCAGTTCATTGGCAGGATGCAGGCAGGGCGGGGACGCTGGGGTGGTCGCGGCGATCGGGACAGAACCCCCGAAGAACAGCAGCGCCGCGACCAGTGGCGTGACCGAATGATGACGAGCATGCAGGAACGCGCCGCCACGGGCAATCCGCAACACGACGCTTACGTCGGCGAGTTCTTCAAAGCCATGCGCAGCCGCAGAGCAGAACTGGGCAGCAACCGATAACCCGTGATGTTCAACCCTCACTTGTGGTTGTTTCTCGTTCGATCAGGTCAAGCAGGGCAGCGCGAAGTTGATGCGTGATTGAACCTACTTTGCCGCTGCCGACCGCTTTCTTTTCCACCTTCGTCACCGGCAGCACGCCCCAACTCGAATTGGTCAGGAACGCCTCGTCCGCCTCGAGCAGGTCATTCACGCTGAGCATCCGCCGAGCAACGGGGACCTGATCCGACTCGGCGATCTGAAGAATCGCTGCGCGGGTGACACCCGGCCGCACCGGTGCCGGCAGGGCGCCTTGCACCTCCTCGCCGCGGGCAAACGGTGTCAGAAGCCCGCCATCCTTGACCAGAAACAGATTGCTTACGGCACCGCTTGCCAGGTGGTTGGACACGTTCAACCAGATCGCTTCACCGGCGCCTGCCGCAGCCGCCTGACGCAGTGTCCGCAGACGTGACCAGTACGACAGCGTCTTGTGCCCGGACAACGGGTCGAATGGGTTGGCCGCGGGGGACGCAACCAACACGGTAATACCCTGCTCGAAGTAGGCCGGGTCGTACTCGGTCGGCCCGGAGGCGACGACCAGAACAGTCGGCCTGGCCGGTTTGCCGTCGTCGGCGCGCAGCAGCGACATTTGGCCAGCGGTGATCGTTAGCCTGACCCGCGCGCGTTCCAGCTTGTTGTGAGTCAGCGTCCTCTCGACCGCTTCTCGCAGCTTCGCCCGGTCAACGGACCGAGCCAGCCCCAGGTCCTCCGCACTCCGCGCCAGCCGATCCAGATGGGCATCGAGACGAAAGACCCGGCCGTGGTACGCCGCCATCGTTTCGAACAGCCCCACGGCGTGCTGGAAGCCGGCGTCATCGATGCTCACGCGGGCCCGGTCGTGCCGAACCATTCGGCCGTTGAGGTAAACGTGCATGGGGTTCTCCGCCGAAATAGCCTGCGGGCACCGCCCGCCGGGCCGCCGGCTGCTCGTCCCTTGTCTTTGGCGAGGTAGATGATATAGTTTCCCAGCTCTATCGGGCCCACCGCCGGGCAAGCCGCGAAACGACAGCGGCCGGAGCAACGCGATGAAAAAAAGCATCCATCCCAAGTACGGCACGTGCAAGGTGACCTGTGCCTGCGGCAACGCGTTCGAGACCCACAGCACCGTCGAGAAATTGCACGTGGACATCTGCAGCGCCTGCCACCCGTTCTTTACCGGCAAGCAGAAGTTCGTCGATACCGCCGGCCGCGTGGAGAAGTTCCAGAAGAAGTTCAAAGGCTCGTACTTCGGCAAAGCCGGCACCAAGGCCTAGCAACGCCAGGCGACCGCACCGCAGCCACACTGTCGCTGCGGTTTTTCGTGCGCCATCTGAACCACCTGCCCCGAACCGGGACCTCCAGCCCCTAATCCCCAACGATGTCCACGACCAAGACCAACCTGACCGCCAAGCTCGATGACCTGGCTGGGCGGTTCGACCAGCTCGAACAGCAACTCGCCGATCCGCATGTGCTCGCCGACCACGAGAAAGTGCGGCAGTTGTCGGTCAAACGCGCGGCGATCGCCGATCTGGTGCAGCGATACCGCACCTACCAGAAGCTGCACCGTGACATCGACGAGTCGCGGCAGATCATCGACGACGGCAAGGACCCGGACCTTATCAGCCTGGCCCGGTCACAGCTACCCAATCTACAGCAGCAGGCGGATCAGTTGATCGAAGCGATCTCGAATGAACTGGTGACGGCCGACGACCTGGCAGTGGGGTCGGTGATCCTGGAGGTGCGTGCCGGCGCCGGCGGGGCGGAGGCGGCGCTGTGGGCCGGCGATCTGTTCGAGATGTACCAGCGATACGCGGCGAGCAAAAGCTGGCAGATCGAAACGCTGGCGCTGTCGCCGGGTGAGGTGGGCGGGCTGCGCCATGCGATTGCCAACGTGCGTGGCCCGGGCGTCTGGCAACACCTGGGCTACGAGGGCGGCGTCCACTGTGTCAAACGCGTCCCCGCCACCGAAGCCCAGGGCCGCGTCCACACCTCCACCGCCACCGTCGCCGTGCTCCCAGAGCCCGAGCAGCTTGAGATCGACATCCCCGATGCCGACGTCGAGATTCACATCACCACCGCCCAGGGCCCCGGCGGCCAGAACGTCAACAAGGTCGCCACCGCCGTCCACATGGTCCACAAGCCCACCGGCATCGAAGTCCGCATGCAGGAGTCCAAGAGCCAGCATCAGAACCGCCAAAAGGCCTGGCAACTGCTGCGGGCCCGCGTCTTTGACCATTACCAGCGACAGACCGAAGCACAGCGCGCCGCCGAACGCTCACGCATGATCGGCTCGGCCGATCGCTCCGAGCGCATCCGCACCTATCGCTACAAAGACAACATCGCCGTGGACCACCGCCTCGGTCGATCGTTCAACCTCCAGACCATCCTCGCCGGCAACCTGGATGAATTGGCCGACGCCCTGATCGCCCAGGACCGCGCTCAACGCCTTGCCGCCCTGTAAGCACGTCCATCACACCGCCCATAAAGCCGCGACCGGACTTCGGCGAGCTCAGTCGAGTCATCGAGCCGTGGTCGCGGCCGTCTCTGTGATCCCCCCCAATGTGTCCCTATCAACGTCCCGTTCCGTACGTGTTCCCTGATCCCGGATTTCCCAGATGACACCAGCGTTTCTATGCAGCGCGAGTCGCTCTCGCCCGGTAGAATACGGTCGTTTCTCACGTTCAACCCCTGAATAAGCGGAGCATCCGATGGGCGAAGCAGGCAAGGACGCCTTGCGGGTCGGTTGCACTACGTGGACCCTCGGTAGTGACCGCGCGATCAAGTTGGAGTTCCACGGAGCAAGCGACCAGAGCTTGGATTCCGTGGGGGGGGCGTTACATTAGTGCTCGAAAGGCCCGGCGGTGGAGCCGGGCGAAGGCCATATGGGAAATATGAAATGAACTTTCGTCAGGTCACTGAACTGACACCCGAGCAGGTGCACGAATTGGGTGCGCTCTACGGTCAAGCGTGGTGGACGCAGGGACGCACGCTCGACGATATCGAAGCCATGCTGAAGCACTCTGACTACATCTTCGCGGCCGTCGAGAAATCGACCGGCGCACTGGGCGGGTTTGCTCGGGTCTTGACCGACCGGATCTACAAGGCGTTCATCTTCGACATGATCGTTGTCCCTGACCACAGGGGTTGTGGGTTGGGAGGCCAGCTGATGGACTGGATCGTCGGGCATCCGGACCTTCAGCGAGTCAAACACTTCGAGCTGTACTGTCTTCCCGAGATGTTTTCGTTCTACGCGACGTGGGGCTTTTCTGCGGACGTTCAAGGGATTCAACTGATGCGGCGTGCCCGCTGAGCGGCCCGGAAGATCTTGTCAGTGACGGTTTCTGGTATTTTTTGTGGATTGACCGGGCCACCGACAACGTATGGCTTATGAAAACCGGTGGCTTCACAGGCGCTACCGAATGGTACGGTCCTGCTTCATCCGACGACCCGGTGATTAAGCTGCTTTTGGAGAGTGCGATCTAATCACATGCTGCGCTTGGTCTGCGGTGTGCCTGCAATGGGTATTTGGAAATCTACCGGCATTGGTACAATAAGTTTGTGATCCTGCCTCGTGGTGATGGCAGGCAACTCAGCATGGGCCGTCAGGTGCGGGGACCAGCGATGAAAGTCTCATTGACTGCCGGATCGGTCTTTCTGGTCGTCACGATCGGCGCCATTATCGGTATGTGTCTGGGCGGGGCATTTGGGTATGCGGCCGGCGTGATTGCCCCCGACATGTTCACTCACGTCATCCCTTGGGAGCAGTTCGACCCCGTCGGTACAGCCACGGTCGTTGGGGCGTTTGGCGGGGTTGTGTGCGGCGGTGCATTGGGGACATTTGCGGTTGTGATGCAGTTTTTCGCTTCGTTGCTTGCCAAGCGTGAGAAGTCCGGCAGCTAACCTTGTGCTGACTTGACCTGCCGCGGGGAAAAGGGGGCCAGTCGCGGTTTTGATGCTTATTCGACGGGCGTCGCGTCCTTAAGGTCTATCTGGGCTCTGCCTTTGCTGAACACGCCGCGGCCGGTGATCCGGTAGGTCTTGCCGACCTCCATTGCCGCTGCGATGTCGTGATAGGCG
>JAZGCX010000230.1:0-3214 GCA_036477175.1 Phycisphaeraceae bacterium | reverse complement strand
CCTACCAGCACACCTACTACGTGGACGGGCCGATCACCGCCGAGGACGCGTATTTCGGCGCGGCCTGGCATTCCGTCGTGGTGCTGGGCCTGGGCGCCGGCGGCAAGGGCTACTCGGCCCTGGACGTAACCAGTGCGGCGGTAGCGTCCGACGCGGATGCCCAAGCCAAGGTATTGTGGGAGTTCACTAGCGGCAGCGTCGGGGCAGCCAATCTCGGCTACGGCTACAGCCGCGCGTCGGTTGTCCGACTGAACAACAACCAGTGGGCGGCGGTGGTCGGCAACGGTTACCTGAGCACGACCGAGGTCGCTTCCCTGTTAATACTGGACATCCAGACCGGCAGCGTGATCCGCGAGATCGTGGTGCCGGACGCGGCCGCTAACGGACTCAGCAGCCCGACGCTGATCGATACCAACGCTGATTTTAAGGCAGACCTGGCCTACGCCGGTGATCTCAATGGCAACGTCTGGAAATTCGATCTGAGCTCGACCAGTCCGGGGTCGTGGGACGCCACGCTGTTGTTTCAGACCGACAACGCCAGCGGCACCCGTCAGCCCATCACCACCGCACCCGTGGTCGGCTTGCACCCCGATCAGGGCTACATGGTGTATGTCGGGACCGGCCGGCTGCTGAGCAGCACCGATGCCCTGGACAAGACCCAGCAGGCCGTCTACGGTCTGTGGGACAACGACTGGGTCAGCGGCCTGCCGATCAACCCGGCCTTGCTGGTTACGCAGCAGTTACGCAAGGCCACCCATGCCAGCGCGGGCACCGTGCGTACCGCCACCGCCTATAGCCCGGACTGGACAGTGCACCGGGGCTGGAAGATGCCCGCCGAGGTGGTGGGGGCCACCAGTCTCGACCAGGGCGAGCGGGTCGTGCAGGATCTGGTACTGCGGGACAAGCGCGTGCAGTTCATGCTGATCAACCCGACGCTGCCCACCGGGGACAACTGGTACATCCAGCTGAACGCCGATACCGGGGGCGCGCCCACCAAGATCATCCTGGACGTGACCGATGACTTTGTCCTCAATCTCGCGGACAATGCGGACGGCAACGGCGACCTGGTCGTCGAAGACGTGCCCGAGGACCGCGTCGTCGGCCAGTATCAGAGCTTTGGCCTGGCGTCGCAGCCCGTCATCGGCAAGACTGGCGCCCTGACCTCGGCCGCGCTGATCAACCACCTGCAGGCCATCAACCCGGCGGATGGGTCTGATCCCACTGATCCGGGCCTGCTCGGCGGTCACTTTGACCTCGACACCTCCCACGACATCTTTCCCTTCGCCGGTGAGCTTACCTTCCCCGATGGTACTCCCGTGTGTGACGGGAACGGTTTGCCGCTCGGCTGCGCGGCTATTGACACCGACGCCCACGAGCACCAATGGGACGACCAGTTTGACGCCACGACGATCGACTACTTCAACGTCCTGGGTTCGCCCTTCGACGTCGATGATTCGCAAAATGGCGTGACGAACCGAAAAACCAAGTTCCTGATCAGCGTCGGGAATACCGCCCTGTCTCCGGGCGGAGTCCTGGAAATCAACGGCGCCAGCATCAGTGTGGGGGATTATCGGGCGGTAGAGAAGCGCTATCTCGCCGGTGCCCTGTTGCCGGGCGAAGAGTTCCCCGTGTACCAAATGGACCCGACCAGCCCGGCGGAAGCGGCCGCGGGCGTAAAGCGGCTGACCAGCTTCAAGCTGAGTTTCGACGCGTTTGCGATCCTTTCCGGCGATCTGATGCCGACCCAGACCAGCTGCGTGAAAGGCAACGTTGCCGGCGCGCTGGGCGAGTACCGCAACGGGGCGCTGCTGGTCCAGGCGCTGGCTGTGGACCCGAACAATCAAACCTTCGTGTACAACGCGGCCACCGACACTTATGTCGGCAGCCAGAGTTCCGTGCACGCCACGAACGGCCACGCCACGGCGGGCCTGGAGTGGGAATCCACCGTATTCTGGCATTGGGACGGCCCCTGCTACGGCGAGCCCGAGTTCGACCAGGTGTTCAACGACTGCGTCATCCTCCAGATCATAACCTGCACTCAGGAAATAAAATCTGAAGAGGCGGAGGAAAAGGCCAAGGACAAGAAGAAGGACGAAGACGACGATGACGATCCGTGGGTGCCTGACCCGGGTGACCCGCCCCCGGTCCCGGTGGACCCGGACCAGACGATCAGCAGCACGGCCATTGCTGACGACAACGACACCGGCCGCCTGTTCTGGACCGAGTTGTTGCCGCTGAACTAAGCCGCAGCAGTGCCGCGGCCGGCGTAAATCGCCGGTTCGCGGCATGAGCCTGCAAACCGTCGCCACCCAGGACAGTCGCTACCAAAGGAATACACCGTCATGAACGCACTTCGCGCATACCGTCTGAACGGCCGCAGCAAGGCCCAGGGATTCACGCTGATCGAGCTGATGGCCGCCGTGGCAATCGTCGGGATTCTCGCGGCTCTCGCCTATCCGTCGTTCATCTCCAGTCTCCGCAAGGGCAATCGATCCGACGCTCACACCGCCACGTCGAGGGCGGCCAACAACCTGGAAAGATTCTTCGCGACCAACAATACGTATACGATCGACATGTTGGCGCTGGGCTTCGATATGGGCGGTGGCGCCGCTTACTCGACCAACGGCCACTATGTCATTTCGGTCACGGCCGGCCCAACCGGCATTGCCTCCAGCTATGTCATTAGCGCCGTGGCCGTGGCCGGCGACATGCAGGCCGGCGACACCGGCTGCGAGACGTTCACGCGGGATTCGCTCGGTGCCCGGACACCGAATCCTCGGACATCCCGCTGCTGGTAGGCGATCATTTCATTTCGGGCCCGGTCCCCGGAGCCCCGTATGGCCGTGCTTGCGACATCAGTGCGGCAATCAGCCGCACAGATACGACATGCTCCGGAGCATCTGCTCCCGGCATTCGCCCAGCAGATATACCGTCAAGTCCAAATGCCGAGTGACGCCACGACCATTGCGCACATGGCAAAACGTCTGATCGAAGTGCGCTTGCCGTGGTCATGGACACCGGAGCGAGTCGCTAAGCACATCCGGCACCCTGACAGTCTGGTATTAACGGCGCGGGCCGGAGGCGAAGTGGCCGGTTTCGCGATCATGCAATTCTCAGACACAACCGCCCACCTAAATCTGTTAGCAGTCGAGCCAAGGTACGAGCGGCTTGGCATCGGGCGCCGTTTAGTCGAGTGGTTAGAGGCAACAGCTAT
>JAZGCX010000023.1:0-2549 GCA_036477175.1 Phycisphaeraceae bacterium | reverse complement strand
AGTCGGTGTCGTACACAACCACGCTCACCTCGAAGTTCAGCTCGAAGCTGCGCCGATCGAGGTTGGCGGTGCTCACCAACGCCAGGTCGCGGTCGATCGTCATCGTCTTGGCGTGCAGCAGCCCCTTCTGGAACTCGAAGATCTTGACGCCTGATTCCAGCAGTTGGTGGTAGAAACTTCGGCTGGCCGCGGCGACAAGGGGCGAATCGTTGCGGGCGGGCAGGACCAGCGTCGTGTCCACGCCTCGCCGGGCCGCGGTGCGCAGGGCGATCACCGTGGCCTCGTCCGGCACAAAGTAGGGCGTGGTGAGGATCAACTCTTCGCGGGCCGTGTGGAACGCCGCCTGCGTCAGTTGTCGTAGGGCATCATTGTAAGAATTGGGACCGGTCCCCATGATCTGCACTGCGATGCCATCCTCGGTAACTGGGGGCTCGACGGACAGCAGCTCGTTCAGCGCCTCGTCGGTATCGAGATACCAGTCCTCGACGAACAGGCGCTGAAGATCGCGCACGGCCGGGCCGACGATGCGCACCATTGCATCGACCCACGGCCCGAGCTTTCGTTTGACGGCAAACTCGGCGTCGGCGATGTTCTGAGAGCCGGTGTAGGCGATACATCCGTCGATGACCGCGATTTTGCGGTGGTTGCGCAGATCCAGTCGTGCAAACGCCATCCGCAGCACGTTGGCGGGCAGGGCATTCACGACGCGCACGGAGGCGTCCTCCATTGTGCGGCGCAGCGGCGATCTGAGAAACGCTCTTGATCCCACAGCATCGACGAGCAACCGGCATTGGACGCCGCGGGCAGCCGCCCGGATCAGCGCCTCGCCGATACGAGTCCCGCTGTGGTCGGACAGATAGATGTAGAACTCCAGGTGACAGTGTTGCGAAGCGGCGTCGATGTCTTCGACAAGGGCTTGGATGAACAGATCGGTGTCGCTGATGAGGCGAAGGCTGTTCCCGCCGCGCGGGAGGTTGTCGCCCACCGCCTCGCCCAGCCTGGCGATGGGGCGGAATGCGGCCGGGACGTCGGCGTTGCGGGCCCGTGGATCGGCCGTCTTGGCTGGGATTGACGCCTGCATTTGGCTGACGATCGTGCGGTGGCGGGCGATTCGACGCCGGCCCAGCCGGACCTCGCCGATGAGCAGATACGCCAGCAACCCGATGACGGGCACGGCCAGGATGAGCACGATCCAGGCCAACGCCGCGGTAGACCTTCCCCCCCGACGGCGCAGCAGAATCACGCCCACCAGGATGAGCTTGAGCACGAACTCTCCCCCGAAGGCCAGGTATGGCAGCAGCGATGGAAGCATGAGCGGTCAGCGGTCAGCAGGAAGCAAGAAGCGGTCAGCGGTCAGCAAGAAGCAAGAAGCGATCAGCGAACAGTGTAATAGGAATCCCACGTGATTCTCGTGCCTTTATCGGGTGCCATGCTTCATTCCCGACGCGTCGGGATGAAGCATGCTTTGCCCTAAGAAGGGTCAAAGCATGGCACCCGCCTACGGATCAATCGCAATGCGTGTAACGGTGCATGGTCAATCGACGTTCGTTCTTGGTTCGGCGGGCTGGGGTGAAGCGCGGCGGACCGAGTACACGACACCCAGGGCGGTCCAGGCGAGGCCGGCGGCGGCGGCGGGCATGATGATCATGACCCACTGTGGGCCCGTGATCGGCGCGTTAGCGCCCTGCGCGAGCCTGTACACGGCGACCAGCGGGCCGATGTTCGTCAGTTGCTCGGCCGAACTGCCGACGATGGACCCGATGACGGCCAAGGCAGGACCGAGCAGGCACATGGCCAGGCAGGCGGTGATCGCGAGATTGCGCACGCCACGACGTTGGGAGCCCACGGCTGAGGCGACGACCGCACCGGTGAGCACGGTCCAGCCGACGAGCGTCGCGTCCAGGGCTGCGGTCCGTGCCACCGTCCACGGCGTGACGAGGCGCAGCGGCCAGATCACCACCTGGATCAACGACACCAGCACGGTCAAGTCCAGCACCGTCTGCACGATCGGACGCGGCGTGGCCGATTGACTGAGGCGAAGCAACGGCCAGCCGATCATCAGCCCGATGCCGATGCAGACCAGCATCAGTCGTACGCCGGGGGTATAGCTGGCCGACGACGGCTCGATGGGTGGCTTGACGCCGATCGACAACAGCCACGACCCGATCAGCCACACGCAGGCCAAGAGGATAAGTCCCCTCGGCAACAACAGTGGCGGCGAGTCTCCATAGGCGACCCGCCGAGGCGACGCGGTGCGAGCCATAAGGGTCATAGTGTATGGCCGAGGGCCGAGGGCCGGGGATCGTGATCCGCCGGGCTCGGACGAGCCGTCCCGATTGAATCGGGACGGTGGACGCCCGAACTCCCTGCGCATCCGAGCGCGATCTCTATGCCGCGTCCACCGGCCCGAGAGAAAGAGGGGTCGGGAGTCGTTTCCCAAAAACAGGGTCTCTTGACCATTGAACCGCGATTTCGAGAAACGACTCCCGACCCCTTTTTTTCTAGCGGCAAAGCCCGCGGCCGGCGTATACCCTATGAAGGCCTACCGC
>JAZGCX010000229.1:0-2497 GCA_036477175.1 Phycisphaeraceae bacterium | reverse complement strand
CAGCCCCCAAGCTTCGAGGACGCGGCGGGTGTTTTATCGTGGCCCGGCCGCGCCAAAGTGCAGCACGTAGGGCTCCGCAACGCCGTAGTTGCGATACACCGGCTCACACTGCTGCTGTGGAAGCTGGCCGATGGAACTGTCCGGCGCCCAGGGGTTGACGGTGACGCGTTCGGGATCGGCCCCAAACTCGCTAACGAGCCGATCACGGGTGTAGGTCGACGGGCAGATGATCCACGCTGCCCGGCGGCAGGCGGTTTTGACCGATTGCTCAAAGCGATGCAGTTCAGAGGCTGCCCGGCCCCGCGGCAGGTCCAGCGGGATCAGGTCATGGATCGTCACCACCGTGGTGAGCGGCATCCAGGTCGGACAGGTGTTGGCCGGGCAGTGCAGCAGGTCGGCCCGGTCGCGCCAAGCCGTCAGGGGTAGCCGCAGACGCTGCCAGGCGTCGATCCGGTCGCCGGGCATCTCGATGAACTTGGGTTGGACAAACGGTTGGGGCAGCAGCGGCAGCGGCTCCGGGTGCCGGTGGTACGCCACGACCCGCCAATCCGGCCGCAGCAGGGCCAGGTGGCGGTACAGGTCGATCAGGTTCTTGCCCGTCCCGCGGCGGACGGGCCAATAGATGGTGCGGGCGTCCAGGGCGATGCGCATCGGGGTTCCTCCCATCCGAAAGACATCGGCCGGTTGCAGGGCGGGGTTGACCTCACGATCGCTACAACCGTCACGTTCCGTTTCATCCTGACCGACCCCAGCGGCCGATAAACCCACAATCGACCGACCCCGAGCGTCTGCGGCCCGTTTCGTATGAGGACCCGGATCATGAATCAGAAAGCCGATCGTCATGACCGCCAAGACTCGTTGCCGAAGCTGGGCGGCCGGGCCGTTCGCGGCACCGTTGGAGACGACGGGGCCACGCTGGTAAGCGTCGCCCATACTGAAAAGCTTCGCCTGCGCTTCGGCGGTCGAACCATCTGGCTGACCGTGCGCGGCGGCAGCACCGATGCCGACCGGGCGCACCAGATCCTGCACCACCATGGCATCTACAGGCTGCCGCCGGTCGTTCGACCAGACATCATCGTTGACATCGGCGCGGGTGTGGGATTGACGGGGGTGTATTTCTCGGTGCTCTACCCCGACGCCCAGATTTACTGCTTCGGTCGCTCACAGCGCTGCCTGGAGCTTTGCCGCGAAAACACGCAGCGATACAGCGACAAGGTACATGTCATTCCGTTGGTCGGCCCGACCGCAACGCAGGCGGGGATCGGTGAGGCGATTTCAAAGCTCAGCCTTCGTCGCATCGACGTGCTGCGGCTGGACGTGGCGGTTCTGGGCGCGGCGATCTTCAAGGCGATTCGGGCTTCCATATGGACCGGCAGCCAGGCGATCGTGGGCGATCTGTCCCTTGCGGAGCGTGCCGAGGTGAGTCGGCTGCTCGAACCGACGCACACCGTTATGGTGGACAAGCCCGACGCGACGGGGCAGATGTCCTTCGTCGCCGTGCGGCAGGACCTGGCGGAACTGGCCGCCTCGATCTGGGGCGCGTAGGGCGTCGGGATTGATTGCATTCACCTCGTAAAAGGGCCGCAGGCGGTGGTCAGACCGATCGCCGAACGGCCCGTCAGCGGCCACAGTAGAATGTCAAGTGTGGACGGGTTGACCCGCCCCCGGGGCGGACATCCGGCCCGTTGCGGGATAGCTTCATGGCTTCGGCGATCATCGACCAGCTTGACACGTTCGGCCCGCAGCACTGCGAGCAGCTCGACTACGCCCAGGCCGCCGACTACACCCGAAGACTGGCCAGGACCCACTACGAGAACTTCACTGTCGTCAGTTGGCTGCTGCCCAGGCGGTTCCGCGACGATTTCCGCCACGTGTACGCCTTCTGCCGCTGGGCCGACGACCTGGGCGACCAGACGGGCGACCGACAGCGGAGCCTGGACCTGCTGGCGTGGTGGCGACGCGAGATCGACGCCTGCTACGACGGCCGGCCGCGACACCCGGTCTTCGTGGCCCTGAACCGCACCATCCGCAGACACGACATCCCCCGCAAACCCTTCGACGATCTGGTGGACGCGTTCGTCCAGGACCAGACCCTCACCCGCTACGACACGTTCGAGCAGGTGCTCGACTACTGCACCCGCAGCGCCAACCCCGTCGGCCGGCTGGTGCTCTACGTCTGCGGCTACCGTGACCAGAGGCGCCAGCAACTGAGCGATGCGACGTGTACCGCGCTGCAACTGGCCAACTTCTGGCAGGACGTGCGCCGTGACATCCTCGAGCGCGACCGTGTGTATGTTCCTGCCGAGGTCGCCGCCAGGCACCGGCTCGACATCGGGCTGATGGTCAAAACCGTCCAGATCGATCACGACGCCGGGCCGAACTGCACCGCCTGCGGCACCGGCCGATCGATCCCGTCGGCCGGGATCAACGCCATCGGGCCCGCCTATCGAGCAACGATCAGGGACCTGGTGGATCGGACCTGGCCGCTGTTTGAACG
>JAZGCX010000228.1:0-4635 GCA_036477175.1 Phycisphaeraceae bacterium | reverse complement strand
GGGGGGCCGCCCCCGCCGCAGCGCGGGCAAGCGGTGTGACGTGGTGCTGACACGCAACGGGCTGCCGCTGCGCGATCCGCTGGTCAAGGGCACTCTCTTTGACGGCCAGCCGGCCGCCGACCCGCAGCAAGCCTATTGGCTGGAGGTCAAGACCGTGGCGCAGTTCGAAACCGGCGGCCCGTTTAGACGCTACAGTGCCGAGCTGCTGGCGCCCGTCGCCGAGGACGTGCGCAAGATCTGGAGTGATTCACTGATCCGTCACGGTGGGCTGTTGCTGGTCCTGTTCACCCAGGACAGTCACGTGGCCGACCACGACCTCGACGTGTGGCACCGGCGATGCCTGGACCGCGGGTTCCCGGTCGGCCCGCCGGCGGTGCGCGGCTTTGTCATCACCGATCGCATCGGCAACGGGTGGTGCGCCGTGGCGGTCTTCGGCGTCCGCGGCGTTTAATCAGAAAAATGCTGCTCATGTGAACGAACGGTCCGATCCAAGGTTGCTCATGGCCACATCAGAACCGGCCCAACCCGACAAACTGTTGCGGCGCGTCGCGCTGATCGGCGGCGAATGCACCGGCAAGACGACGCTGGTCGCGGCGCTGGCCGAGCGGTATCGGACCGTCCACGTGCCGGAGTTCGCACGGGACTATCTGATCCCACGCGGCGCCCGGTACACGCTCGAGCAGAGCGCCACGATCGCGCGGGGGCAGATCGCAAGAGAGGATGCCATCGCTCCCAAAGCCAACCGCGTGCTGTTCTGCGACACCGAGGCGATGGCCACGCTGATCTGGAGCGAATACTACTTCGGCCAATCGCACCAGGCGGTGCGAGACCTGGTACAGACGCGGCGGTACGATCTGTACCTGCTGACCAGTCCCGACTTCCCCTGGCTCCACGACGGGTTGCGACGCAGCCCCGCCAGCCGGGAGTGGTTCGATCAACGTTTTCAACAGGAATTGGAGTCGCGCAACCTTCCCTACGTTCGTGTCAGTGGCTCGCTTGCCCAGCGGATCGAAACCGCAGCAAATGCCATTGAGCCGCTGCTGAACGTACCACCACCCTGACTTTTAACGGATAAACACCCCGGCAATGGTTGCGGTCATCCATGATGCAAAGGCCCCGCCGATCATCGCGCGCAGCGCCAGGCGGGACAGGTCGGTCTTGCGGCCGGGCACCAGGGCGGAGATGCCGCCGATCTGGATGCCGATCGACGCGAAATTGGCGAAACCGCACAGGGCGTACGCGGCCATCTTTGCCGAGCGCAGGTGCGCAAAGCCGAAGGCCCCCTGCTCCAAGTCAACCGCTTCAGCGGCGCCGGATATCCCCGCGAACTGGGTGAAGGCGACGAACTCGTTGGCGGCGATCTTGACGCCCAGCAATGAGCCGAGCCGTTGGCAGTCGTGCCAACCTTCCACCCCCATGCACCACGCCACCGGCGACAGCACCCAACCGAACAGCGTGGACAGCGACAGCTCGCCCTCGGCCATCTGAAAAAGCTTCTGGCCGAACCAGCCCAGCGGCCAGTCAACCAGGTAGATCAGCGCGGTGAACGCCACGAGCATGGCCACCACGTTCAGCCACAGCCGCAGCCCGTCCTGGGTGCCGTTGGCGGCGGCCTCAATCAGGTTGTGCGCGGGGCGATCAATACGGAACTCGACCCGGCCGGCGGTTTCGGCGTGCTCGGTCTCCGGCAAGATGATCTTGGCAATCAAAAACGCCGCGGGCGCGGACATGACCGAGGCGGCCAGCAGGTGCCGGCCAAACTCCGGCCCCAGCAACCCGATGTAAATCGCCAACACCGACCCGGCCACCGTCGCGAACCCGCCGGTCATCAGTGCATTCAGCTCCGACATGGTCATCTTCTGCAGGTACGGCCGAACGACCAGCGGCGCTTCGGTCTGACCGACAAAGATGTTCGCCGCCATCGCCAGCGACTCGGCGCCGGACACGCCCATCAGCGCGGTCATGATCCGGGCCAGCACCCAGACGATCACCTGCATCACGCCGATGTGGTACAGGATCGCCAGCAGCGCGGAGAAGAAGATAATCGCCAGCAGTCCCCGACCGGCAAAGGCGAAGACGAACCCGATCTGCCCGTCGCCCTTTCCCAGTTCGCCGAACACCATCGCCGCGGCCGGTTCGACCACCACGACCAGCAGTCGCGCCACGCCGTCGGAGATCGTCTGGAACACGACCCGGCCGCCGTGGGTGCCGAGGATCAGCGCCGCCAGCGCCAACTGAAGCGCCAACCCGAACACGACCACCCGCCACGGGAATTGCTTGCGACGAGTGGACAACCCCCACGCCACGCCAATGAAAAAACACATCCCGATCGCCGCGCGGAGGTAGATCATCGGTCAACGCCTCCGCGCCGAACGCACCGCACAGCGACAGGATCACACCGTCCCCGAGGCTGAAAGCAAGATGAATGATTGATACATCGGGCCAGGGCGTCGCCCCCCAAGATTGGCTGGTGGATGACGCCAGAGTGTAGCACAACCGCCCCGCGGCTCACCGAGTGCCCGCAGCGGCGCGGCGGATATCGCAGACCCAGCCTTTTTAGGGATTACGCAGCGCCCTCTTGAGGTTCGGGTTGCACCGGCGCTCGCAGACCGCCGGACTGAACGAAACCTGCGGTATCCGCTGCCGGTTGCGGCGGCACCATCGACTCGAGGATCAGCTTCCAGACATTGGGGCGAATGGCGTCGGGGATCTGGCCGAGGATCACCGCCTGCACCACTTCGTCCTGCTCGCCGATCCACTTGAAGATACGGCTGGCGATCTCGTCTTCGCGCATGCCGGTGCGGGCGGCGATCTTGCCGACGACCTGCTCGGCGGCCTGCAGCAGCGGGGTCTGACTCGGCGCGGCCGGGGTGGTGTCATGGGACATGGCGGGGGACTCCTTCTCCGTGGCGGCATCAGGCGGTGCGTCGCGGCGGACCGGTTCGACGCTGACTTCGGGCTCGTCGTTCACCGATTGGACCGGGGTGGCCGGCTCAAGTGGGTGCGCGGGGGCGGCCGGCTCGGGCGACATCTCCTCGATTGCGGGCGCGGCGGCCGGCTTGTGGAGCAAGGCAACCGGCGCCGGACGCGTCGCGAGGATCACGTTGATCGCCGCCTCGCCTCCGAGCCATTCGCTGCCGCTCCAGATTCGGCTAAAAGAGGCGTTACCGGGGCTGCCGGCAATCCGGGGGGTTCGGCCGGGCAACCGCAGCCAGTTGTTCAGCCCGTCGCCCTCGACACACGAGCGGTCGGGCCACGTCGCCGGCGGGTGGTACAGGTCATGGTCGGCGTAGTCGCTGACCAGGTCCTGGGCGAAGTCGCACAATCGGGCAACCTCAACCGGGAAGTCAAACGGGACAATCAGGCGGTAGCCCCCCTCGTCGCAGTCCTCTTCGAGGATCGGATCGATGCGGCGGGCCTTGAGCTTTTCGTACCAGAAGAGTGTGGCATGGAAGTTGTCACCGGGCGTGGCGTGGAAGCTGTCGCCGGGGACGTCCGGTTCGTCGCCGCCGAGGCTGCACACGTGGACGGCGAACCAGCGACCGGTCCGGTCCGGCCCGGTGCTGGGCAGCCCGATTATGTCCGGCACGGCCTGCCCCACGTAATGGCGTGCCAGGGCCTGCTCGCCCAACTGGCCGGTGGTGCGCTTGGCGACGCAGTCGGGGGTCTGTTTCTTCACCGGCAGGAACGCGACCCACGTGTCGGTGCGGTTCACCAGATGCTGCATCGTCCACTGCGCCAGTTGGGCGCTACGGGCCCGCCAAGCCTGGGCGATGAGGGAGCGGGATGCAACCATCTGATGCTTGTCCTTCTTTACCGGCGACGTACGACCAACTTGGTTATCGACATTTACCAGGTTCGGCTTTGCCTGCTGCGCCCGCCAAAACCGTTCCACCGGTTGGTTTGGACCACATGGAAAAGATATGCCGCTTGCAGCGATTAGACCGCGTACGAAGCCTACGGGCAAAAGATCTGAAAAAACTTTGGCCGAACCTTTGACAACGCATGGACTTGTGGCATGCTTAAAGTAAAGAGCCGCCTGGTCAGGTTGCCCGTCGCCTACAATAAGGTGGGTGGATGTTCCGGGCGGCGCTTCATCCATCCCTGTTGGTGAGAAGAGAGAGACCCACCACGGCGATGGATGCGAACGGGTTCGGTGACGCCGAGAGCAGATGGTGTCAAGACCTGTCGCAAAGCAGAAGTCCCGCACGGGTCCGGTTGTCCGTCCGTCTTATTCGCAAGGAGGCGGTCGCCGAAGAGGGGCTCGCCGGCAGGCAGAAGGGATCACCATGCCTTTCGTGGAATTAACAGACGTGCGTTGCTACTACGAACTGCGTGGGAAAGGCGATCCTCTCCTCTTGATCCCCGGTCTGGGCAACACGTGTCGGATATGGGACCCGATTGCGGCCGACCTGGCCGAGCACTTCTGCCTGATCGGTGTGGACATCCGTGGCGTGGGCCAGTCGGTGGCCAAGCGTCAGCCGAACACGCTGCGCGACTACACCGCAGACCTGGTGGAGTTGCTCGACCACCTCCAGGTCGTTCGAACACACGTGATGGGCTTGTCGCTGGGCGGCATGATCGCGCAGCGGTTTGCCATCGACCATCCCGATCGGGTGTCGCGGCTGGTGCTGA
>JAZGCX010000227.1:0-5466 GCA_036477175.1 Phycisphaeraceae bacterium | reverse complement strand
CGCCCATCCCGAGATCCATTTCGCGGCGCGGTTCGCCGCCAAAGAGGCGTTCTTCAAAGCGCTGGGAACCGGGTGGAGTGGCGGCATCGGATGGCGGGATGTTTCGGTCAGGGCCCGTCGGGCCGGTGGGCCCACCCTCCGCGTCGACGGAGCGGCGGCGCGGGCCTCGAAGGCGCTCGGCGTGTCGCGATCCCATCTCTCGATGAGCCATTCGGGCGAGTATGCTGTCGCCGTGGTCGTGCTGGAGGGGGCGGACAGACCGCGCGGCGTCCGAGCCGAGCGGTCTGTTTGGAATCGCCGAAGGTTTCGAGCAGTTCATCGAGCGGGGTTTGGGCTTCCAGGCCGTCGAGGAAGTGGGCGATCAGTTCCTGCGCCACGTCCGACTTCTCCAGCCGCCAAAGCCGCGTGCGCCGCACGACCTGACGCACACGTTCGACGGCTGATCCCGGGAGGCCCGATTCATCAAGTAACCGCTCAATGTCGAGTCGGCCGGTGATGCGTCCACGAACCAGATCGCGCATCGGCGTATGACGCCACAACCGGCGGCGGGTTGATGCGGTGTCGTTCATGATGCGGCCCCCGTGACGCCCAGTGTGTTCATGGCCTGGACGACCGCCTGCCACTGGTCGGTGTCGTGGGCGAGCCGACGCTTACCCTTGCGGGTCAGCCGGTAATACTTGCGAGGCCGACCTGAGGATGTCCTGTCGGGCCGCGAGGTGACCAACCCCTTGGCTTCGAGGTTGTAGAGCATGGGGTAGAGGGTGGATTGGCCCATGGCGAGGATACCGTCGCTGCGCTGGGACAGTGCCTTGACCAGTTCGTAGCCATACATTTCCCTGCGTTCCAGCAGCTTGAGGACCGCCACGGGCCCGGCCCCCCGCATCAGTTCGCGTTCGATTTTCATCGTTCGACCTTTCTCATGATGCATACTATGTGTCACATAGTATCGGTCGGGCGGGGCGGTGTCAAGCAAAATAAGTGGGGTTATTCGAACCCAAGGCGGGATTGTTCTGACTTGGCCTAGGCCGCTTAAGCGGCCAGGTCGGGTCGCGGGGAGAGCGCGTCTCCAAATGAATCAACAAGACCCGCCCCGCTTGCATCCAGCCCATCCGGTTCCTCATACAATCAATGCGTTGATGCCAAAGGAACTTAGTCATCTAGACGACCAGGGCCGGGCGCAGATGGTGGACGTGGGGCACAAGCCGCCGGTGCGTCGCACCGCCAGAGCGTGTGGTGATTTTGTGGCTGAAAAGGCGACGCTGGATCGGCTGCTTGCCGGTGATTTACCCAAAGGTGAAGCGCTGGCCGTGGCGCGCGTCGCCGCCATTACGGCAGCCAAACGCACCGATGAGCTGATCCCGTTGTGCCACACGCTGGGTCTGGATCACGTGGCAGTGGAGTTTGAGCGCGTGGCTGACGATCGCCTGCGCGTCGTCGCTTCCGCGTCACTGGTGGCACGCACCGGCGTCGAGATGGAGGCGCTCGTGGCCGTTGCCGTCGCCTGCCTCACCCTCTACGACATGACCAAGGCGATCGACAAGTCGCTGCGGATTGAAGACATCCAATTGATCGAGAAAGCCAAGGGCTGACCCGTCACTCGTGGTTCACCGTGTCCGGGCGCCGGGCACTGGGCGAAGCGGTGACCCGGGTTTGGGCTGGTCCTGTTGCCTGCGCTGGCGCCGCGGGGCGGTTCGGTCGGACTCGATTTTGAGCGGCTCGCCTTTGGCAATTTGTGTTAGCAATGCCGCCACGCGGCACCACTGCACCTGCCACGTTGCCGCGGCGCTGACCAGCGACCGGCCGCGTTCGCCCGACTTCGCCGCCGCGTCGCGATCCTTCAGCAGTTTGACTACCGCGTCGGCAATCTGCGGGGCTCGCTCGGCCACGATCGGACCGGTCGCGGCATCACCGGGCAGCAGCGCCGCCACCTCCGGCGTGCAGACCACTGGCCGCCGCGTCGCCAGCATCATCAGCACCGACGCTGACGTTCCCCGGCTCTCGTGTTGCGGCGCCACGCCCACCACACACTGTCGCATCGCCAGCGGCAGTGACATCGACTCGACCGCCGTGTCACTGAGCTTCACCCTCCCCTGCTTTTCGAGCCTGCGGATCGACGCGGGCAACTGCCTGCCCACCAGCCACAGCACCGTGCCCGGGTGCCGACGACGGATCATCGGCATCACCGTTTGGACAAACCACTGGGCGGTTTTCTGATGAGGCTCAAGCGCCAGATCGCCGCAGAACAGCACGTGGTTGGGCAGTTGCTCGATCTTGTCCCCCCATTGCGTTTCGTGCTCGTCCACACCGTCACCGATCGCCCACAGCTTGCCGCTGCGCAACCCCCTGGCCAGAAGCGCCAGGTCGATCTCGTTCGACAGGAGTGTGAGGTCGGCCTCGGCGGCTGCGGTGTGTTCAAGGTGCTTCACGGCGTTCGCCTCTGCCCGGCACGCCCAACTGCGCACACCACGCAAGCCCTTGGCGCAGGTCACCAGTTGCGTGCTCGGCGGCTCGCCCAGGTCCAGCAAATAGAACGGCCGGTCCTGCCCCGCGCCATCGCCTTTCATCTTGCCCATCGCATCGGCGATCACCCGGTGCAGCAGCGGATCGACATTCACCACCAGCCGCGATTGAGGCAGCAACTGGGCCACCTTCGCTCCCATCGCCGGATGGTGGTCATGCGCCTGCGTGTAACTGTCGGATCGCGCCCACGCCCCCAGCCCCCGCCACAGGCCCCATGGCTGCCGCTCGAACAGGTGGGCGTACCGGCACACGCCACGCACCGACTCGATGGCCTCCTCTCGGCTCTGGCCCACCTCCAGCAGCGACACCACGTGGACCTGGAAACCCGCTTCACGCACCAGCTCCAGCAGGTGGTAGTTGCGCCGCGCAGCACCACGACCACCCCGCGGCAACGATCGCATCAGCGCCAATGCCTGCAATGCCGGTCCTCCTGCTGAAAAAATGTGGGCGCACGGCGACCACCCGGCTTTACTATCGGTCGGTTCAGCCAACCGATAAAGCTCGACTAACCACGGCAGGTCGTCCTGTTATTGCCCCCCCGGACCATTGTCGCGCCATGGCGCGGTGGTGAACTATTGCTCGTTGCCGGGCTCGACGTTGTTGACTGCCGGCAGTTGTTGCAGCGCTTGCTCGATGGTGTCCGGGTCGAACCCACGCCGCGCAAGTAGGCCCCACAGTCGCCGCTTGCGGCCTACCGAATCCAACCGACGCATCGATCGCATCCGGCGCCGCGCCAATGCCGCCGCCTCGCTCACCAGATCGTGGCCACCCGTTGCTTGCTCAACCAGGCGATCCACTAACATCCGCTCCAGCCCGCATTGCGTCAGCTTCGCACGCAGCAACTTGGGGCCTGCCGCCTTGCGTAACTGAGTGTCTCGGATCAATGCACGACCGAACGCCTCGTCGTTGAGCACGTTCAGGTCCGTCAGGCGATCAAGCACACGCACTCGGACCCGCTGGTCATGCCCCAGGTCACGCAGCTTGTGGTCGAGCTGCTGCCGGCTCATCGCCCGGCGGTTGAGCCGACGTATTGCCTCACGCATCGCCTTGTCATATACCACCGCTTCGGCCACCTGCGCCCCAAGCGCCTCATCCCACGCTTGGTCCACCTTCAAACCCAGCTCGGCGATCAGCTTTATCGACAGCGTGGCGACGACCTTTGCCCCGACCCGCACCGTCGCCCGCTGCGGGTTGCGCTTCGTGGGTGTGATGGCGGTGATGCGACGTATGGTGCCCATGGTGGCCGGCCTTCGACTTGGTCTTTGTCCGCGGCACGGATAGACTACACCTGTTCGCTAGGGGTGCCCGCCACCGGCGGGCTGAGAGAATAAGACCCTCCGAACCTGATCCGGCCAGCACCGGCGTAGGGAAGCGAACTCGAGCCGATCTGATCCGTTCCCCGGGATTGAGCTTGAGGGCTGCCCGACGCCACAGCATCAGGGAGCCCGTCATGGTCACGCCCGGCACAACCGCCACCGCCACTCAGCCTTCTTACCGCCTGCCGCCATTGGGGGCCAACCCCGGCACCACGGCCAACGTCACGACGCCTGGGTCGTTTGCCACCAAACCCCGTATCGGCACCCCGTATGCCTTCACCAGTCCCGATACCCCCGGCATGCCCGCGCCCAGCGACAAGACCGCGTGGGATTTCATGCCCGCTGATTGGCAGCCTAGGCCCACGGATGAGCGAGGCGAATCCGTGGGGTACGAACCGCCCAAAAGTTTCAGCCCCGTCACCCAGCTCGAACACGCCCGTCTCGGAAATGTCACTGCCGAGATGCGCCGCGTGGCCGAACGCGAACCGCACCTGACACCCGAGCAGATCCGCGACGAAGTCGCCGCCGGCCGCATGGTCATCCCCGCCAACAAGGTGCACTTGTCGTATCAGCTTGATCCGATGTGCATCGGCCGCGCATCCAAGACCAAGATCAACGCCAACATGGGCGCCTCGCCCGTCTCCAGCGGCACCGACGAGGAGGTTGAAAAGCTCAAGTGGGCCGAACGGTGGGGTGCCGACACCGTCATGGACCTGTCCACCGGCGGCGACCTGGATCAGTGCCGTGAAGCGATCGTTCGTAACGCCTGCATCCCCATCGGCACCGTGCCCATTTACTCCATGATCATCGGCCGGAAAATCGAAGACCTCACTTACGACGACATCCTCGCGATGGTCGAGTACCAGGCCAAACAGGGCGTCGATTACATGACCATCCACGCCGGCATCCTGCGCGAACATCTTCGGTATGTGAAGAACCGTTTGATCGGCATCGTCTCCCGCGGCGGGTCGTTGCTGGCCAAGTGGATGATCCACCACAACAAGCAGAATCCCATGTACGACCTGTGGGACGACATCTGCGACATCATGCGTCAGTACGACGTGACGTTCAGCATTGGTGACGGCCTGCGCCCCGGCGGCCTGGCCGACGCCTCCGACCGCGCACAACTCGCTGAACTGCAAACACTCGGCGAGCTCACCGAGCGCGCCTGGCGAAAGGGCGTGCAGGTCATGGTCGAAGGCCCCGGCCACGTCCCGCTCGATCAGATCGAATACAACATGAAGATCGAACGCGCCCTCTGCCACGGTGCGCCGTTCTATGTGCTGGGACCACTCGTCACCGACATCTTCCCCGGCTATGACCACATCACCAGTTGCCTCGGCGCCACCAGCGCCGCGTACCACGGCGCGGCCATGCTCTGCTACGTCACCCCCAAGGAGCACCTTGGCCTGCCGAAGAAAGAGGACGTCAAGCAGGGTTGCATCGCCTACAAGATTGCGGCCCACGCGGCGGACATCGCCTTGGGCATCCCCGGTTCGCGCGATCGGGATGATGAACTGACCAAAGCCCGTGCAGCGCTCAACTGGGAAAAACATTTCGAGTTGAGTTTCGACCCCGATACCGCCCGTGCTTATCACGACGAAGACCTCGACGTGGACACCGACTTCTG
>JAZGCX010000226.1:0-3276 GCA_036477175.1 Phycisphaeraceae bacterium | reverse complement strand
TCATCCATATTCTGGTCGATCATCTGGAGCGCGTCGAATGGCCGGCCGAGGCGCTTCAAGCCGGCTCACGTGACTTCCACTGAGCGATTGACGAGCGTCCCGCCCCGCCGGTCGCAAGACAAGGCCGACACGGTGGGTCATTGGATGTGAGTTGCCGATATCCGCACCGTGCTTTCGAGCGAGCCGGATAGACTCTAGTATGAGCTATCAGAGGTTTTCGCCAAGCTCTTGTACCGAAGTATGACCTGACATGAACGATCGCCCGTCAAACTTGCGTGAAGGCATCGGCGACGCGGCGTGGGCGTACAACCGCTGGCCGACCGTCGGGTTATTCACCGGCCTCGGTATCGGCGCAGTCCTGGGCGTGAGCTTCCCGCTGGGATGGATTTGGGGGATTCTCGTAGTGCTTGCCGGCGGTGGGGTCGGATGTGTGGTGGGGCTCATCCTGGCGAAGCTGATCTATGGCCGGGCGACTCGGCGCGACGACGATCAGCACTGATCTGCCGAACCGGGTGCCCACGCCTATCTTGCCGTGAGCTTGAGCCAGCAGCCGAAAGCCAGCAGGGCGACTCCACCGAGCATAATGCTCCGCGGTGCGACGTGCATGCCTGCGAAATTGCCTGGCCCGTAGTGCGCCCGCAGTATCACCGCCATGAGGCACGACACCGCGCCGAGCATGCCGCAGATCGTTCCGGCCAGGTCCAGTTTCTGTTGCAGGCGGTTCATTCGGCGTCTCCGCGGGTCGTAGCCGGGCAGTATAGCAACGTTGCCGGCCGTAGCCGGTCCACTGTCAACGATCCGCCGTGGCGGGCAGAGGTTGGTTCGGCGGGTCGTCGATGGCTCGGCCTCGGGGCTGCTCTCGGGTGACCCCAACGGCGTTGCCTGCTCCTTTGTTTGGGCTCACCTCGCCGTGTATGGTATCCGGTAACCAATCGCGCGAGCGGTGTAAGTCAAACAGAAAGACGCGCCCCCTATGCGTCGCTTGCCTTTGAACCTGTTGGACCTGGAGTCGGCGATGGAGTTCGACTCGGATGCTCTCCTTGAACCGCAGGCGCCGTACCTAGACCTGCAAACGGGGCGAATCGTCTGGGTCTGGGAATCGGACGAAGCTTTCACCGAGACAACCAATGCTGAGCCGGCGGAGAATCGGCGGAACCGCGAGACGATCCAGACCCAGCCAGATCGTTTCGTCGAGATCCCCGAACTGGACACTGCTGACGACAACGAGATGCTGCGCGATTTTCTAGGCTCGGACTGGACCAACGACGACGCACGGTGGCGACGGGCGAGCGAGGCTTATCGCGGTTCCGTCGGCCGATGGAAGGAAGCTGTCCGTCAGGATCCAACGATCGTCCACGCCTGGCACGAGTTCGAGCAACAGGCCATCCGCCGGCGGGCCTTGGTGTTCCTGGCCGAACACGGCATCGCGCCGATCGGCATCGACGAGAACTGACCGGTCATGAGTCGAAGCGACACGGCTATTGACGTTTGGTCGTCGCTGACCTGGGACGACCTGGAGCAATGGGCGGGCAGCCGCAGCCTCGCACGGGGGCGCGCTTACCAACACCAGAATCGCGTGGAAGACCTTGCGGTGGCGGACGACGGCCAACTGCTGGCGACGGTGAAGGGCACCGAGCGCTACGTAGTAACGGTGCGGCACATTGAACGGCCCGGCGCGGCCGACTCGATCCGGTCCGAGTGCACCTGCCCGGTGGGCGAGAATGGTTGCAAGCACGCGGTGGCGACGGTGGTCGCGCTGCTCGACGCGTTGGCGGAGAACGCCGACCTGCCGATCGCCGACACCGACGACCCGCGCTGGGACATTTTGGCCGGCAGAATACCCGAACACGACGAAGACCTCGACGACGACGAACTGGATCCCAACGAATCCAGCGCGACCAAAGGCCGTTCACTTGGCCGGCGATGCCCGGCCGACTGGGATCAGAAAATCCGAGAGCACCTCCGCGGCCAGAGCGTTGAAGAGTTGGCTGAATTGATCTGCTCGTTGACACAACGGTTCCCCGAGTTGCGTGCCGAGTTCCGCGAACGCATTGCGCTGAGCGAAGGCGATGTCGGGCGCCTGGTCACCCAGGCCCGGCGCGAGCTGCGCGAGGTGACGTCGATCCAGCCATGGCGCAACGACTGGACCGGCGAGGGTGAGATTCCCGACTACAGCCGCCTCAAACGCCGGCTCGAACGCCTCGCGCAGAGCGGGCACGCTGACGAGGTGGTGTCGCTGGGGCGCGAGCTGATGGGTCAAGGCATGGAGCAGGTGGAGCAGGCGCAGGACGAAGGCGACACGGCCATGGCCCTGGGCGATTGTCTGCCGGTCGTGTTTGACGCGGTGGTCCAATCCTCCCTGAGCTGGCCGGAGAAACTCCTTTTCGCCATCGACGCCCATCTAGAGGATGAATACAACGTGATCGGCGACGCCGCGGACGCACTTTTCGATGGGAACCATTCACCGGCTGACTGGTCCGTCGTCGCCGATGCCCTCGCCGATCGGCTCAAGCAGGCCGCCCGGTCGGCGCCCGGCCGCGATGCCGCCGACGGTGATGCGTTCTACTGCAACTATATACGCGACCAGATCAGCAATTGGCTGCTTGAAGCGCTGAGGCGCGCGGGGCGGCAGGATGAACTGCTGACGATCTACGAAACCGAGGCGCGGTCCACCGGCAGTTACCAGAGGCTGGTCGATCACCTGATCGCCGAGGGCAAGAACACCGAGGCGCTGCGATGGGCGCGCGAGGGCATCGAAAAGACCAGCCGTAGACTTCCGGGGATCGCGGCGGGACTGGCCGGATCGTTGTGCGAGCTGGCGCGCTGCCGCAGACAGTGGCCGATCGTGGCCGCCCACGCCGCGTGGCAGTTCTTTGAACAACCCGGCGTTCAAACTTTCAACGCGCTTTGTGACGCTGCCCGCAAGGCTAAGTGTGAGAAACCCGTGCGCCAAGCCGCCCTGCGTTTCCTGGAGACTGGCCGCTGCCCCATCCGAATCACGGCGTCACGAAAAGGGCGGGGCCGGACCAAAGTGGACGCGGATTGGCCGCTGCCCGTGCCCGACGAGTTAGCGCTCCTGCTGCACCGAGCAGTGACCTCGTCCCGACCGCACTATGACGCGCTGTTGGACATGGCGATCGCCGACAAGCGGCCCGACGACGTGCTGCGCTGGTACGATTGCATGCAGGACGCCGCGAAGGGTCGTGGCGGTGATTGGCGTTGGCAAGTCGTCGAATATGCCGACTGCGTCGCGGCGGCGGTCGCCAAGTCACACCC
>JAZGCX010000225.1:0-6447 GCA_036477175.1 Phycisphaeraceae bacterium | reverse complement strand
CCCGTGCCAGCGCACCAATTTCCTCACGATACCGAGTGGCACCGGACCATCGCATTTCCTGAAAATAATTCCATGCGTCTTGATTGAGACCGACGGGCACCATCGTCTCGGGCCAGACGATCAGGTCAGGCGTGTGTTCAACCGCCATCGCGCGGCGTGTCAGGTCGATCATCCGTTGACAATCATGCGCGTCCTGTTCCGGGGTGCGATGCAATTTGTTGCTTTGGGGGACGTTGGTCTGTATCACCGCCAGGCGCAGCCCCGGCGTGCGCACCTGGTCGGTCTGACGAACCCGCCATATCCCGTAGATGCCTGCCCCCACGTACAACAGCAGCCACAGGAAGATGGCGGCACGGATCGTCCTGCTCATGCGGCGCCGCCCCGAGCGCGCCGGCTTCACCCATGGCCGCGTCAGCAGGTCCACGATCAACCCGTTGGTCATGGCCACCAGGAAACTGACGGCGTGCTCGCCGAACAGATCGGCCACCTGGATCAGCACGATGCCGGGGGCTGCGCTTGCCGAAGGCGATGGTGAATACGGCGCCTGGCTGTGGCCAAGGGCAAACCAGCCGAACCCACCGGCCAGCGCGTAGCCACGCAGCAGCTCGAAACTGACCCAAACCATCGGCAGCGTCAGGACCATGACCGGTTGGTACCGCCGGTCAAGCAGCCGCAGCGTCAGCACGATCGCGGGCCAGTACAGGGCGAGGTACAGACACAAGACGACCAGCCCGCCGCCGGTCACCGGCCACAGCCACGACAGTTGAATCAACCACCAGATGACCGCGACGAGGTAACTGGTCCACGCCAGCCGCCGCACAGCGGTCGAGCGCAGGGCCAGCAGCGTCAGCGGCACCAGGGCCACGTGGGCCAGCCAGCCCCAGCCGGGTCGGGGAAACGCCAGGGCCAGCAATACCGCTGACGCCCCGGCCAGCGCCAGGTGAGCGCGGACAGTGGTGATGCCAAACATCCGTGACAGGATAAAGGGGAATGACGAATGACGAAATCCGAATGACGAATGAAGCCAAAATGACAAATGACGAACGGCGATGCCGATCCGGCTTCGTCATTCGTCATTCGTCATTCGGATTTCGTCATTCGGGCTGCCGCCGGCGTCACACGGCGCGTGGGTGGGCCTGTTCGTAGGCGTTGCGCAGCCGCATGGACGACAAGTGGGTGTAGATCTGCGTGGTGGACAGCGACTGATGGCCCAACAGCTCCTGGACGGAGCGCAGGTCGGCCCCGTTGTCCAGCAGGTGCGTGGCGAAGCTGTGGCGCAGCGTGTGCGGGCTGATGGTCGGGTCGAGTCCGGCCGTGGCCAGATACTTGTCCAGCTTACGCCGCACCGATCGGCTAGAGAGCCGCCCGGCGTTCTTGTTCACGAACAGCGGCACCCCGGCATCGCTCAGCGAGCGTTGGCGCAGACCGGCGAACCGCGGGTCAGGCTCGAGCAGCGTCAGGTAGTGACGGATCGCGTTCATGGCGTGCGTGCCCAGCGGCACAATCCGCTCCTTCTTGCCCTTGCCGCGGACGTGCATGGTCTGAGCGACCTCGTCGAGGTCACAGCGGTTCAGTTCAACCAGTTCACTGACGCGCACGCCGGTGGAGTAGAGCGTTTCGAGAATGGCGCGGTCGCGGGCGCCCAAGGTATCACGGTTGTCCGGCATCCCCAGCAGCTTTTCAATGTGCTCGACGCTGATCGCCTTGGGCAGCCGCTTGGTCTGCTTGGGCGTGCGGATCAGCAGCATGGGGTTCTGCTCGACGATGCCGCGCTTGAGCATCCATTTATAGAAGCTGCGGAGCGTGGCGATCTTTCGAGCGGTCGTCGCCGGGCTGTACCCAAAGCTGTCCAGGTGCGTCAGGAACCCGCGAATGACCATGGTGTCGGCGGTTCGCACGCGTGCCTCGATTGCGGCTGAGAGGTCCTGCGCCACGGCGGTGGCCGGTGCGCCGGCGCCGGCCGTGCCGTCGGCCGACCCGGACTCGCCATTGAAGTACTCGATGTATTGCCGCAGGTCTGCACCGTAGCACCGTGCGGTGTACGGGCTGAAGTGACGCTCGTATCGCAGATAATTGACGAACTGTTCAGTGAGCTGAGTTTTGCCGACCATGGTGATTGGTTTCCTTACCGAAAGCGCGGCTCCGGGACGCAGGGCGCCGCGACGGGTGCTGCAATAGTCAAATGGACCTCATCAGGTCCTCAAGCCGCTGGCCCATCCGCTGGCCGACCTGATGGCTGAGCACGGCCGCGTCAAACCAATCCAGGTCACTGGACGGATCGCCGGCCAGGACGACCAGGTGGTTCAGCAGCTTCGTCTCCTCGCCGCGTTCGTAGCGGAAGACGTACTGCTGGCCGCCCTTGATCAGCACAAGCTGACGAGGCGAATCAGACGATTCGTCATCAGGCCACTGGGACACATGGGGTTTGTCGTCGTCGGACATCGGACGCCTCCCGACCGACCCGGTCGGACCGGCCCGGCTAAGGGCGTCCGTCACGGGACAGGTTGGTTCTCAGTCGCCTTCGCGACACGCTGGGTCTCGGCCCGTAGCAGCCGCCAGCTCATCACGTAGGTCGCAAACTCGCTGTACAGGTCCATGCTGATCCGATACAGGACGGACGAATCCGGGGCCTTGGCACTGCCGCGGCCGAGGGCGTAGCGTTCGAGCTTGCCCCGGACGACGGGGTCAGCCGCGTCCAGGAACGCGCTGACGGACGCCACCGGCTGGCGGGACCAGTTCGGCGAACCCCAGCTCGGCGGGCTGGGTAACCTCGCCGCCCGGCTCAGCTTCCGCACGTCCAACCCCACCAGCGGACGATGGCGACTGGGACGGACGTACAGTTCCAGGGCGATGCCCAGCTTCGGCGGGTCGTACGGGTCGTAGGCCGAAACCGTGCCGATGACCAGGCCGTCCGCGCCGAGCATCTTGAGCAGTCGCATCGCCTCGGCGGGGTTGGACGGCGGCCCCATTTTCAGGGCGTCCATGGCCTGCAACGTCCGGTTCACGGGCAACACGTCGAGGTTGGACGCGCCTTCCAGATGCCGAGCGATGGCGTCGGCCAGGGCTGCTCCGTCGGCGTACTGGCTGCCGCTTTCGTTGCGCAGCGGGGCAACCGCCCAGACCTGGCGGTGCTCGTACGGGCCGATCAGCGGATCGGCGCCCTTGGGCGGTCCGAGCAGCGAACAGCCGCCGATCAGAAGCACCGCCCAGGCCAGCATGACCTGTTTACTTGTCATGGCATCCTGCCGGGTTTTGGTTCGACCAGCCTCCGCTGATCGTTTCGTGACTGGCTTGGGGGCTCTAATGGCCCGGATCGGTTGGGACCATTGCCTCTGATTCATGCTCGGTGAACTCATCGTCACCGCCGTGCTGAACAACGCTCATTGCCCGGTCGGGGCGAATGGCCCAGATGTTCTCGATCCCGCCTCTCGCTCGGTCCGACACGAAAAAGATCAAACCGTCCGGCGCCCAGACCGGTTGCAGGTTGGCGAACAGGTCCGAAGTCAGGTTCGTGCGGCTTCGGCCATCGGTGCTCATTATCCACACGTCGGCCTGGGCGGGCCTGATCTGGTTATCGGCTTGGGGGTCGACGACCGTGCAGAAAACGATGTGTTGGCCGTCCGAGCTCCATTCCGGGGTGATCACCGCGGCGTTGGTGCTGGCGGCCACCTCAGTCGGTTGTACGCCTTCGCCGTCCACCAATTCGATCGTCCAGACGCTGAACCACCGCGTACCGCGCTCCCGGGCCCGCTGGAACAGGATCCGGTTGTCCGTTGGCGACCAACTGGGGAACAGCCCATTGGCAATGAACTTCTTGGTAGCGGGGTTGTCGACATCGATCACCACCAGCTCCCACTGCCCCGACTGCGCCCCGTAGCTGCAGTACACAAGCTGCCTGCCGTCGGGCGAAAAGCTGGGGTGGATGTCGTGGGTCGTGTCGTCGGTCAGTTGGATGGGCTGACCGCCGTCCACACTCATGATATAGATGTCCCAATTGCCCGAACGATCGGAGGTGAAGGCCACCCTTTCGCCGTCGGGGCTGAAGCTGGGCATCACGTCGTTGGCCGGATCATTGGTCAGTTGGGTGACCGCGGTGCCGTCCACATGCTTGAGGTACAGGTCGGCGGTGTATCGGTGCTGGGTCGAAGCGAACACCAGCCACTGACCGGTCGGGTCAATGTCGGGGTCAAAGTCGGCGCCCTCATCAGTAAAGGTGACGCGGCTGACGTTGTCAGGGCTGTCCAGCGGGCTGGTTCTCGCCAGCTCGGGTTGAGGCAGTTGACCGTACAAACCCAACAAAGCCGTCGAGTTGGTTGGCGTGGTGGAAGAGTATCGCCCCACGGGGACGACAGCAGGCCACGCCGAGTTGCCCACGTCGGGCAACGACGAATCGTTGTCCGGCAATGACGGATCATCGCGCGGCAACTGCGGATCAACACGGTGTTCGTGCGATGAGCGTTCTAACGAACTCCGCGCGCTCGCGGCACGCTGCTCGGCCAACTGCTGCTTGAACTGCGTCAGCTCATTAATCTCCTTCGCCGAACCAAACGGATCGAGCGTCGTCGCGCCGTTGTACTGACATCCCGCCGTTGCCAGCACCAGAGCCATCGTCACAACGATCTGGATAATTGTGCCTCGCTTCATGCAACATGCCTCCTGACAGCGGCCCCAACCTGACGACACCACGGCCTACGTGGCGTCATCGGGTCGGCCTACACCCCGGCTGCAAACGCGCCGGTCCGTGCCCTTTATCGGACGAGTTGTGGGGGTGGCTTTAGGGCCGCCCAACCCCGACGCCGCAAAACCCGCACAATTGCAACAGGCGCCCCGCCGTAGTATGTATTGACCCCCCGGCCCACCGCCCGGTCGGCCGAACCGAGTGGGTAAAGGGCACCGGGCACGGGTGCCGACCTGACCCATGACCCACAGCATCACAGACTGGCCCAACCTGGTTTCTGTCGCCCTACCCGCCCTCCAGTGGCTGGTGACCGGCCTGTTCTGGCTCGTCCTGGCGTGGGTCGGGGTCTACGGCCTGCACCGCTACTGGCTGGTCATCCTCTACTACCGCTACCGCCCCAGGTTGCACCGACCCGCAACCCGCTTCGACGAACTGCCCCCAGTCACCGTGCAACTGCCTATGTTCAACGAAGCCAACGTCGCCCGCCGCATCATCGACGCCGCCTGCGCCCTGGAATATCCAGCCGACAAACTGCAAATCCAGGTGCTCGACGATTCGACCGACCACTCGGCCGAAATCGCCCAGGCACACGTCGCCCACTGGGCCGGCCGCGGCGTTGACATCCAGTACCTGCACCGCACCGATCGCACCGGATTCAAGGCCGGCGCACTGGCCGACGCCCTGCCCCACGCCACCGGCCGGTTCATCGCCATCTTCGACGCTGACTTTGTCCCCCACCCCGGTTTCCTCAAACGCACCGTCCACCATTTCACCGACCCCGCCGTCGGCATGGTCCAGACACGCTGGGACCACCTCAACCGCACCGACTCGATCCTCACCCGGTCGCAGGCGATCTTCCTCGACGGACACTTCATCATCGAACACACCGCACGCAACCGCTCCGGTCGGTGGATCAACTTCAATGGCACCGCGGGCATCTGGCGACGCACCGCCATCGAGAGTGCCGGCGGCTGGCACCACGACACGCTCACCGAAGATGTGGACCTGTCTTACCGCGCCCAGCTCAAGGGCTGGCGATTCGTCTTCCTGCCTCGCGTCGCCTGCCCCGCCGAGCTGCCCCCCGAGATCAACGCATTCAAGAGCCAGCAACACCGCTGGACCAAAGGATCAATCCAGACCGCCAAAAAACTGCTGCCCCAACTGCTCCGCGCCAACATCCCGCTGCGCGTCAAGATCGAAGCCTTCTTCCACCTGACCAGCCCGATGGTTTACCTCTATGTCACCCTCATGGTGTTGCTGTTCTACCCCGCGTTCTGCCTGCGAGACCGCCTCATCGAGCACCGATCGGTCGCCGGGCTGTTGGGCGGGTTCTGTATCTTCGGCCTCGGCACCGTGTCCGCTACCGTCTTCTACCTTGTCAGTCAACGCGCCCAGCGACGCGGCATCCTCAGCACGCTCATCCAGGTGCCCGTGCTCATGGGCATCGGCATCGGCATCGCCCTCAACAACGCCCGCGGCTGCATCGAAGCACTCGTCGGACACGACTCACCCTTCATCCGCACACCTAAATACAACACCACCAACAATAGTCCAACGCCCAAAGTCCAAAGTCCAAAGTCCCAAACCAACGGTCCGCGAAGCGCAACCAACGGTCCGCGAAGCGCAACCAACGGTCCGCGAAGCGAAATCCGAAATCAAAAATCCGCCCCCCTCCCCTTCCCCTCGATCACACTCTGGATGAGCCTGCTTGAAATCGCCATGGGCCTGTACACCCTCCAGTGCGCCCGCGCCTCGCTTGGCACGCAGCA
>JAZGCX010000224.1:0-4063 GCA_036477175.1 Phycisphaeraceae bacterium | reverse complement strand
CCGAAAGACCGGGCGCATCTTCAGCAAACGGCAACAACGCGGAGAATCCGATGCGCAACTACGTCCTTGTTTACATCAACGGACGACGGGTCGAGGTTGCCGGGCCTGACGTGTTCGGGTCCCTGTCTGATCTGCTCCGCCGCGAGCAGGGTCTGGTTGGCACCAAGATTGTCTGCGAAGAGGGCGACTGCGGTTCGTGCACGGTGTTGATCGGCCGCCTGGACGGCAAGAAGCTGCGGTATCAGAGCGTGGATTCGTGCATCCAGTTCATGTGTCAGCTCGATTGCTGTCACATCGTCACCGTCGAGGGGCTCAAGATGAACGGGACGCTGCACCCGGTTCAGCAGGCCATGGTCGATTACCACGGCTCGCAGTGCGGGTTCTGCACGCCGGGCTTCGTCATGTCGATGGCGGTGATGTTCGAGACGAAGGATCGGCTATCTGATCAGGACCTGCGGTGTGGCTTGACGGGGAACCTGTGCCGGTGCACGGGGTACGTGCCGATCATCGAGGCGGGCATGATGCTCGACGGGGCGCGGATGTCCCGTCTGGACGGGCTATACCCGCCGCAGGCCATGATCGACGAGTTCGAGGCGCACGGACGAGAGCCGGTCTGTGTCGAGGCCGACTGCGCTGCACCGGGGTTGGGGCCGGACGTCCGCACGTACTTCAAGCCGGTGGACGTCGAGGGCGCCGTGGCGTTCAAGAAGGACCACCCGGATGTCAAGATCATTGCCGGCGGCACCGACGTGGGGGTGCAGATCAACAAACGGGTGATCGACCCGAAGGTGATCATGAGCCTGTGCAGCCTCCCCGGTCTGTGCGGGCTGATCTATAAGGATGACACGCTGGTGACGGGAGCGATGGCGTCGTGGACCGAGATCGAAGAATACATCCGCGACATCGTGCCGCAGTTCCACAAGATTCTGGCCGTCTTTGCCTCGGCACAGATCAAGAACGTGGCTACGATCGGGGGCAACATTGCCAACGCCTCGCCCATCGCCGACTCGCTGCCGTTCCTGTACGTGATGAATGCTGAAGTGGAGTTGACCGGCGTCAAGGGCACGAGGCGGGTCAACATCAACAACTTCTACAAGGGCTACAAGGTCCTGGCGATGAAGCCGGACGAACTGATCACGCGCGTCCACATCCCGTTGCCACAGCCGGACGAGACGCTTCGGCTGTACAAAGTCTCCAAGCGGCGGGACCTTGACATCTCGACTTTTACTGCCGGCATCCTGATGCGACGGGACGGCGACACGATCGACTGGGCCCGCATCGCCTACGGCGGGGTCGGGCCGAACATCATCCGGACGTCGAAGACCGAGCGTTTTCTGGCCGGCAAGACGTTTACTGAAGAAACGCTGCGGGAGGCAGGCCGGATCGCCCGCACGGAAATCACGCCGATCACCGACGTCCGCGCGGGCAAGGACTACCGGTGCCAGTTGGCCGAGAACATTCTGGTCAAGTTCTATTACGACTGCTGCGAGCCTGCCGAGGCGCTGGCGGCGTTGTAGCCGCCTCAGATGGAGCACAACCCATGCCTTCGGTTGGAAAGTCACTGCCCCACGAATCGGCCGTCGGTCACGTTACCGGGGCCGCGCCGTTTATCGAAGACCTGCCCAGGGTGCACAACGAGTTGCTGGTCAGCTTCGTCGGCTCACCCGTCGCGCACGGCAGGCTCAAGTCGATCGATCTGACCGAGGCGCGGCGGGTGCCCGGGATCGTGGGCCTCTATACCGTCAAGGACGTTGACGGCAAGAACACGTTCGGGCCGGTCATCGAGGACGAACAGTTCCTGGTCGAGGACGAATGCCGGTTTATCGGTGAGCCGATTGTGGTGATCGCCGGCGAGTCGGAGCAGGCGATCGAGCGGGCCAAGCAGCGTGTCAAGCTCAAGATCGAGCCGTTGGAGCCGGTGTTCAGGATCGACGACGCGATCCGCAACCAGCAGTTCATCGGGCCGAAGCGCAAGATCGAGCGCGGCGACATTGAGGCCGCGCTGGCCAAGGCCGAGCACGTGCTCGAGGGCACGTTCGTCAGCGGCGGACAGGAGCAGTTCTACCTCGAGTCGCAGGCGGCCATCGCGTATCCCCGTGAGCAGGATCAGATCCTGGTGCACTCGTCGACCCAGGGCCCGACGGAGGTGCAGAAAGTGGTCGCCGAGGTCCTGGGGCTGGGATACCACCAGGTCGTGTGCATGTGCCAGCGGATGGGCGGCGGGTTCGGGGGCAAGGAGACGCAGGGCGTGGTGCCGGCGGTAATGGTCGCGCTGGTAGCGCACAAGACCGGCCGGGCCGCGCGGATCATCTACGACAAAGACACCGACATGAAGGTCACGGGCAAGCGGCACGCCTACCAGAGCCGATACAAGGTCGGCTTCGACGGCGAGGGGCGGATCACGGCGCTGCGGCTGGACTACTTTTCCAACGGCGGGGCGGGGGCGGACCTGTCCACCTCGATCCTCGAACGCTCCATGCTCCACGCCGAAAACGCCTACTACATCCGGAATATCCAGATCAACGGCCGCATCTGCCGGACGAACCTGCCGCCCAACACGGCGTTCCGTGGCTTCGGTGGGCCCCAGGCCGTCGCCGTGATGGAGAACATCATCGAGGAGGTCGCCATCCACCTCGGCAAGGACAGCTACGACCTGCGCCGTCTCAACTGCTACGGTGACCCGCCGCGTAACGTCACACCCTACGGCCAGGTGATCGAGCACCATCTGCTGCGGGAAATCTTTGAGCGTCTTGCCCAGAGCGGCGACTACAAGAACCGGCTCGAAGCGGTCAAACGCTTCAATGCCGCGTCGAAGACGCACCTCAAGGGCATCTCGATGACGCCGGTGAAGTTCGGCATCTCGTTCACCGCCAAGTTTCTCAACCAGGCCAACGCCCTGGTGAACGTGTACACCGACGGGACGGTGCAGGTTTCGCACGGCGGCACCGAGATGGGTCAGGGCGTGCACACCAAGATCCGCCAGCTCGTGGCCGATGAGTTCGCCATCAGCCCCGACCACGTGATGGTCATGACCACCTCAACCGAGAAGAGCAACAACACGTCACCGTCGGCAGCGTCGGCGACGACGGACCTCAACGGGACGGCGGCGGTGTTGGCGTGCCAGAAGATCCGCCAGCGGCTGGCGCGGTGTGCCGCGGAGCACTTTGCCTCTGCCGAACGGGGCATTGAGCGCTCGCCCAAGCACATCGTCTTCGAGGACGGCACTGTGTACGACTCTCGCTGCCCGGATTGCAAGCTCACCTTCCGCGAGATGGTCGTTTTGGCCTACCGGAATCGGGTCAGCCTCGGCGAGCGCGGCTTCTACGCCACCCCCGGGGTGGACTTCAACCGCGAAACCGGCAAGGGCAGTCCGTTCCTTTATTACACCACCGGCTGCGCGCTCGCGGAGGTGCTGATCGACCGGTTCACCGGCGACCTGGTCGTGCCGCGGGTCGACCTGCTGATGGACATCGGCAAGCCGATCAACCCCGGCGTGGAAATGGGGCAGGTCATCGGCGGGTTTATCCAGGGCATGGGCTGGGTCACGGCCGAGGAGCTGCGCTACTCCGATGAGGGCGAACTGCTGTCCTACTCGCCAACGACCTACAAGATTCCGAATGTGCAGGACGTGCCGGTGGTGTTCAACGCCGACCTGATCCCTAACGACGCGAACGTGCGGAACCTCCGCGCCAGCAAGGCGACCGGTGAGCCGCCGTTACTGTTAGCCGTTGCGGTGTGGACGGCGGTGAAGCATGCGCTGTCATTCGTGGCGGCCGGGGCGGTGCCGTACCTGGAGCTGCCCGCGACCAACGAGGAGATACTCCGCCGGATCACCCAATACACCGGTGCCAAGTCCGCCGCCGCCGCTAAACCTGCGGCAACCGATCGCCCCGCGAAAGTGGTGTCGTGAACATGCCAATGCCGGTCGCTCAATGATCGAGACGTTCTTCCAGAAACAGACTGAGCTGGTGGTCTCAGGGACGCCGTTCGTTGTGGTGACGCTGTTGGAGGTGACCGGCAGCACCCCGCAGGACCGCGGCAGCAAGATGCTGGTGACGGCCGA
>JAZGCX010000223.1:0-4458 GCA_036477175.1 Phycisphaeraceae bacterium | reverse complement strand
TCGGACACACGCACGTGCCCATGGTCTTCGAGGCGCCGGCGGCGAACGGAGGCGGCTCGCTCACCTCGCGCGAGGTGGTGGCGTACATGCCGCGCGACGGCGTGTCCATCCCACTCGATCCGCAGCGGCGCTATATCTGCAATCCGGGGTCAGTCGGTCAACCGCGCGACGCCGACCCCCGGGCGAGCTTTGCCGTCCTCGATCTCGCGCACGCCACGTTCACCGTGCATCGTGAGGATTACGACATCGTCGCGGCGCAACTGGCCACCGAAAAGGCCGGCCTCCCCACGATCCTCGCCCAACGCCTCGCCATCGGCGCCTAAAAGCACCTCGCCTCAGGCCATTGAGCCCAAGCGGCCCGACACCGCCGTCTTGGGGCAGGACTCGGCCTGTCACCGTCCATTCCGGTCAGAAGCAAGCGACTGGAACTTGGGTTTCGGGGGGGCGTTACACTTGCCCTCGGAAAGCTCGGCGGTGGAGCCGGGCGAAGGTCAAATAGGAGATGTCGGATGATGGGATTGCCGAGACGATCCGTGCGAGGGCTCTCGATACGTGTGCTCGGGGCAAGGGCGACCGTTGCGGCCACGGTCTTTTCAATCACGTCGATCGCTTCCTGGGGCCAATCGACCGGCGAGCAGCCGGCCGCACCATCCATCGCGACGCCATCGGGTCCCTCGTTTATCTCCGACCTCCGCCTGCCGGAGGGCGAAGACCACGTCACGGTCCCTCTGCTGCCGGGCGGCAATAGCTTTTATGCGCGGGTCAAGATCAATGGCCGCGACGCCGGAATCTTCTTCGTCGACACCGGCGCGACGCAAACCGTCATCAGCCAGCGAATGGCGAAGATCCTGGGCTTGCCGATCATGGGTCGCCGCGGGGCGGAGGTCATGGGTTTCCACGACGTCAAGACATTCGAAGCACGCATACTGCGTATCGACTCGATGGCGATCGGCTCGGTTCGGGTGGTCACCCGCCGCTTGGTCGACTTTGACCTGATGCCGAACAGCCGCCGGATGGGAAAATTGGTCAGCGGCATCATTGGTATGGACATCCTGAGCCGGCTTCCTCTGACGCTGGATCTTGCGGCCGAAACGATGACCTTCCATGCCCGCGATGCGTTCGCTGAGCCGGCTAAAGACCCTCGTTTCGATCTGGTCGTTCACCACGGCACTCCGCACGTACAGGGCCGGATCGGCGACCAATTCGACGCACTGTTGCTGATCGACACCGGCGATGCGCATCTCCTGCATGTGAATCGCAACTTCGTTCAAGAGCACCCCCAGGTATTGACCGGTCCGGTGATCCGCATGAGCGGTGCCGTGGGACTCTCAGGCACGCCGGTCGAGTTCGAAGAGCGGTACGGCAGGCTGGACGTATTCGGTCGATCTTTTGACCGCGTGCTCATGTCGCTGCGACCAACCAGACCGGAGTGGGACCTCGACCGTGACGGTGCCGTCGGGACGCCCCTGCTGCGCCGTTTTCGGATCACGTTCGACTTCGCTGGCCAACGGATGTGGGCCAAGTATCAGCCGCCGAATCCGGTTGCCCTGCGTCTGGCGGCGGGCCTCGACGCCAACGAAACCGATCTGGCCGGCCGTACGCCTTTGTTCGCGGCGATTGAGGAGGGCGACGTCGAGGCAGTCGAGGCGTTGATCGAGGCCGGCGCCGATGTGAACGTCATGGACAACCTCGCCCACCGCCCGCTGATGCCAGCCGCGTTCTGGGGCGAGCTTCAGATCGTCCAGGTACTGCTCCAGGCCGGCGCGGCTGTTAACGTCGAGACCCCCGATGGCGACAGTCCCTTGTCGATCGCCGCCCGCCGCGGTCACCTGCCCGTCGTCGAGGCCCTTCTAGAGGCCGGCGCCCGCGTCAACCAGGTCAGCGGCAAGGGCCGTCCTGCATTGTCGTGCGCAGCGGTGAACGGCCATGGGCAGATCGTGGACCTGTTGCTGTCCAAGGGCGCCCGGGTGACCGCCCGCGGCGGCGAACATCGCACAACGGCCTTACACCGCGCCGCATCGTCGGGCCACGTCGAGGTGATGAAGAAGTTGCTCGCCGCCGGCGCCGAGGTTCATGCCAAGGACAAGGGGGGCAGGACATCGCTTCATTCGGCTGCCGCGTCAGGCAGTCGTGACGCGGTGAACCTCCTGCTCGCCCACGGCGCCGATGTGCATGGCAGGCTCCACACGGGTGTGTCGGTCAACTTCGTCGATGTCGGTTTCAACAGCGACATGACCTTCGAGTAACTGGCGAGAACTGCCGAGAAGCAGACGCCCGTCCCGCTGCAGCTGACGGCGCTCATGATCGCCGCGGTGAGAGGTCATCTAGCGGTCGTCGAGCGGCTGCTCGAAGCTGGCGCCGAGATCGAAGCGACCAGTGCCGACGGCCAGACGGCTCTGATGCAGGCGGCGGTAGGTGGCCAGAATGAAGTGGCCAGGAAACTTCTCGCCGTGGGTGCCGACGTGCACGCGCAGGATGGCGAAGGTTCGACGACGCTGGCCTTCGCGGCCCTACGGCTTGATGAGGAGACCGTCCGGCTCCTCATCGACGCGGGTGCCGACGTCAACGCTGTAAACCAAAAGGGCCAATCGCCGCTGATGTACGCGACGTTAGTCGGCCGGCAAGACGGGGTCATCGCTCAACTGATCAGGGCCGGCGCCGACGTCAACCAGAAGACGGTCAAGGGCAACACGGCCCTGGGGGTCGCTGCCCTTGTTGGCAACCGCTCGGCGGTGCAACAACTGATCGATGCCGGTACCGATGTCAACGCCGCGGATGAGAAGGGCCGTACGCCCCTGATGCTCGCCGCACTCAGCGGCCATCAATCGAGGGCCGAACAACTCGTGGGCGGTCCTCTTCCGAGCTGGACCGATGCCAGTGCCGATATCGTCCCAATACTGCTGCAACACGGCGCCCAGGTTGACATCAGGGGCAACGAGGGCGACACCGCGCTCAGTCTGGCTGCGAATAGCGGCCGACTGGACGTGATCGCGGCGCTGATCGACGCGGGCGCCGACGTGAACGCAGTTGGTGGCCAAGGTCAAACGCCACTCACGCATGCCGCGGCCACGCCGCGCCCCGAGATAGTCGAAATGCTGCTTGCCCATGGCGCCGACATCCAGGTCAGATCCGAGAAGGGCACGACCCCCCTTATGTCCACGGCCCGGGGCGGCGATCCAGCCATCCTTACGCTCATGCTCGGCAAAGGAGCCGACCTTCACGCCGCCGATCCCGACGGCATTACCGCTCTGCACCTTGCTGCGTACTATCGGCGATTGGAGTGCGTCCGGGCGCTGCTGGCTGCTGGCGCCAAGGTCGAGGGCGTCACGGACGACGGCGTTACACCGCTGATGATCGCCGTTCAGACGCAACACGACCTGATCGTCCAGGCCCTGATCGACGCTGGCGCTGATGTTAACGCCAAGAACAAGAATGGCACGACGTGTCTGCAAATGGCGCGCGCCAAGCGGGATGCGCTTGTTGCTCGGCGGCTGAGAGAGGCTGGCGCCAAGCAATAGGGATCTCCACGATGATCCTCGTCGTCTGGGCCACGATCATTGATGGGGTTTCATCTGTACGCTATCGGTAGCTCCTCGGGTACTCTGGATAAGGTCGGCGTCCCGGATCTGCTCGAGCTGCTGGCGGCCTGGGGCAGTAACCCCGGAACTTCGACGGCAACGGCAACGTCGGCGCCTCCGACCTCCTCGCCCTCCTCGTCAACTGGGGACCGTGTCCGTAGAAGAAGGCATCAAGGGATCAGTTTTCAGTTGTCAGTTTTCAGTGATCAGTTCGCTGTGATCTCTGTCACCTCTCCAATCTTTCACAATTCCATACTCACTCTTCTCCGTGTCTCGGTGCCTTCGTGGTGAATCTTATGAAGAAGGCAGCCGGCACTTGGCACTCGGCCTAGGGCGTCGTCACCACGAGCAGGTGCTCGCGGCTTTACGCGTCGTGCCTTGCCCGGCCGGGGCGCGTCGCTATACTGCCCGGCTCGAAATCCGCAACCGTATGCACCACTGCGTCGCCCCCCGCCCCCGCCCCCGGAAACGGGAACCTGGCCTTATGACGGGCGGCAATACCGAGACGGCTCGGGGCGTGGTGGGAGGTAGGAGACTCTCATGGCCAAGCGCGTTGTAAAGCAGCTCAAGATCGTCGCCCCCGGCGGACAGGCTACCCCGGCCCCTCCACTGGGGCCCGCCCTCGGCGCGGCGGGGGTCAATCCCGGGCAGTTCATTCAGTTGTTCAACGACCGTACGAAGAACCTGGGCGGCAAGGTCGTCGGCTGCCTGGTCACGATCTATCACGATCGGACGTTCGACATTGAGATCAAATCCTCGCCGGCCGCGGTGCTGATCAAGGAGGCCGCGGGGATCGAGAAAGGCTCCGGCGTGCCGAACACGGAAAAAGTCGGCACGATTACCAAGGACCAACTGCGGGCGATCGCTCAGGAAAAGTTCG
>JAZGCX010000222.1:0-8201 GCA_036477175.1 Phycisphaeraceae bacterium | reverse complement strand
TGATCGGCGAGGTGCGGGGCATGGGACTGATGCTCGGCGTCGAACTGGTGCGCAACCGTCAGTCGAAGCAGCCGGCCACCGCCCAGACAGCTGACCTGGTCGAGCAGTGCAAGGACCGCGGCCTGCTGCTGGGTAAGGGCGGCCTGTCCGGTAACGTCCTGCGGATCAAGCCGCCCATGTGCGTCACCAAGGACGACGCCGACTTCATCGCCGACTGCCTCGACGAGGTGCTCGGCTCGATCAATCCGCAAAACTGACCGTGATGAGACGGTCCCCATCCGCATTTTCCGCCTGGGTGCGACATCCCGGTCGACACCAGGCGATTTCGCCGTGGCAATCAAGGGGCTTCGGGCACCCCGATCAACACACCATCAGCACATCGGACAGTGGATCGGTCGCGGCGCGGGTCGGCAACGTCCGCTAAGTCATGCCGCGACGAGACGGTGTTGAGCGGAAGAAGCGCGTCGTCATGGGCCACACGGGCTGAAGTGCCGCAAGTCCCTGCCCGATAAAGGTCTTGAGAAGCGATGCAGGAGCGATCGGCCCACACACGCGGGGAAAGTCTATCCGTCGCCGACCGGCGGCGGCACGGACGAATCACGCAGCAGCAGCTGCGGTCGAGCATCGGGCCCGTCGTCGACCTGTCGGCCGGGGGGATGCGGGTCGTCAGCGATCGCCGGCTCAAGGGCGAGTTGACCATTGTGCTGCACCACGAAGTCGGTTTGGAGCTTGCCGTGCAGGCCCGTGTCATGTGGCGCAAGCGGATCGGGTTTCGACAGCACATGATCGGTTTGGAGTTCTTCAACCTCACGCCGAACGACTGTCGCCAACTGGCAAGGATCGGCATGATCTCGCGGTCCGGTTTGTCGGACATAAAGTGACTCCCCCGACCCCAGGCACGGTCGCCGGCCGGCGACTGAGACAACCTCATGAGCCCGCTTCTGCTTAACATCGGGCTAGCGACTTCGCTCGGGATGATCGTCATCCTCGGCGCGACGTACGCGAGCATCTCGCGTCGCGGCTGGCACTTCGTCTCGCTCGGCGTCGGGCTGCTGATGTTCGGCACGGTCCTGCACTTCGCCGATCGCGCCGGGTACCTGGGGGCGGTCGGCGTCATGGGCGACCCAGCCGTCAAGGCCTTTCTCAAAGAGTTCATCGGTGTACTCGGAGGGTTTTCCTTCCTGACGACCGGGTTGGTCTCCTGGCTGATCACCCTCGCCCGCCGCGATCGATCCCGGGGGGATCGGTCCCGGCACCTCGATCACCCACCGGCGATGTCAGAGAACGAGTTGCGCGATTCGCAGGACTTGGTGAACAGCATTCTTGAAAGTTCGCTCAGTGGCGTGCTCGTGCTGAAAGCGATCCGTGATCAGACCCGCCAGATTATTGACTTCGACTGTCAACTGGTGAACGCCGCGGGCGAGCAACTGCTGCGACGCAGCGGGGCTGAGCTGGTCGGCAAGCGACTGAATGACCATTTGCCCTGCCTCAAAACCGAGGGCTGGTTCGACGACGCGGTGAGCGTGATCGAATCAGACCTCCCGCTCAAAGACGATCGCTTCTGTGCCAATGACGGCAGGTGGTACCAGATCGCCGCGGTCAAGCTTGGTGACGGGCTGGCCGTTACCTTCGCCGACATCAGTGATCAGAAGCGATCCGAAGAGCAGTTGCGGCACGCGGCGCTTCACGACGCACTGACCGGGTTGCCCAACCGCACGGCCTTTATCGAGCACCTCGAGCAGGCGATCCATCGCGCCACTCGTTTCGCGGACTACAAGTTCGCCGTGCTGTTCCTGGACTTCGACCGCTTCAAGATCATCAACGACAGCCTCGGCCACGATGTCGGCGACCAACTGCTCATCAGCATCGCCGAGCAACTCCGCGCCCAACTCCGGGCCGTCGATACCGCGTCCCGCCTCGGCGGCGGCCACCTGCCGGCCCGGCTGGGCGGCGATGAATTTGTCGTCCTGCTCGACGGGATCCAAGACGTACGCGACGCCGTCGCCGTCGCCGAGCGCCTGCAGAAAGAGTTTTCCGTGCCGCACACGATCGCCGGCCATCAAGTGTTCGCGACGGTCAGCATCGGGATCGTCACCAGCGACGGCGGTTACCACCGCCCCGACGAACTGCTCCGCGATGCGGACACCGCGATGTACGAGGCGAAAACCGCAGGTAGGGCGCGCTATGTTATCTTTGACGAGCGGATGCACCGGGCCGTCGTGGAACGCCTGATGCTCGAAAAGGATCTCCGCGACGCCATCGATCAACAGGCATTCGAACTGAGGTATGAACCCATCGTGTCGTTCGAAACCGGCCGACTCGTTGGTTTCGAGGCCCTGGTCCGTTGGCCGCATCCCAATCGCGGTGACATTTCACCCGGCGTGTTCATCGAGGTCGCTGAAGAACTTGGCCTGATCGGTCCCATCGGCCAGTGGGTGCTTGAGCAGGCGTGCCGGCAACTCAAAACCTGGCAGGACCGTTTCCCGGCTGACCCCCCGCTCTTCGTCGGCGTCAACTTGTCCAAGCACCAACTGTTCGACCCGAAATTGATCACCACCATCCAGGGCATCATCGAACAGACCGGGCTTGCCCCCCAATCGCTGCGGCTGGAGATCACCGAAAACATGGTTATGGGCGACCTGGAGCAGATATCGGCCGTGTTGGGCCGGCTCCGGCAACTGGGCGTCCAACTCGTGATGGACGACTTCGGGACCGGCCACTCCTCGCTCAACTGCCTGCACCGCTTCCCCCTTCAGGTGCTGAAAATCGACCGCAGCTTTATCAAGAACGTGGAAAAGAAGAAGAAGCACTACGTGACGATCATTCACGCGATCATGGAACTGGCGCACAACCTGGATATGCAGGTGATCGCCGAGGGCGTCGAGAACGAAGACCAACTGACACTGCTGCGGGGCCTCGGGTGCCAATACGGCCAAGGGTGGCTGTTCAGTAAACCGGTGAGCGCCGAGGAGGCCCAGCGATTCCTCCGTCAGAATTATCGTTTCGACCTCGCCGCTTAGCACGGCCGACGCCGGTTATACCAGTCGTGATCGAAAGAAGTACTTTTCACCACTGAGCGCTTCGGGCAAACAGCGAGCGGAGCCCCCGCCGACCCGCGATTTATCAAGCCGCGGCGATAGACCGAACCACACGACAGTTCATCCGGATTCGTATCACACATGCTGCGGCGGCTGGATGGGATCGACCTCGCCGGCCGCCAGCTTCTTCTGATACTGTCGCCACGTCATCGGGGCCTTGCCCGTGTCCACTTCCTTCATGGTGATGCAGCCCTCGACCGGGCAGACCAGCGAGCACATGTTGCAGCCGACGCAGATGTCCTGCTTGATGGTGAAGATATTGATCCGGTCCGCGCCCGCGCCCGGCAGCGCCGAGTACCCGCTCGACTGGATGTAATGCTCCGCCCGGCCGTCGCCGTTGGACTTGAGAAACTCCGCCACCGGGATGGACTCGATATTGATCGACTGGTGGCACCCATCCTCGCAGGCGATGTAGCACAGGCCGCAGTGGATGCACTTGTCCTGGTCAATCTCGGCGACGACCTTGTAGCTCAGGTCCAGGTCGCTCCAGTCCTTGATCCGCTCGGCGCTGCGGCCGCACAGGTCCGCGACGCGGTCAAAGCCCTTTTCGAGCATGTAGCCTTCCAGCCCGCTGATCAGGTGCTCGACGATGCGAAAGCCATAGTGCATCACGGCGGTGCAGACCTGGACGGAGGTGGCGCCCAGCAGCAGAAACTCCACGGCGTCCTGCCAGGCCTGGATCCCGCCGATCCCGCTGACCGGCACGTTGATCTGCGGGTCGCGCACGATCTGGGCGACCATGTTCAGGGCGATGGGTTTGACTGCCGGGCCGCAGTACCCGCCATGCGTCCCCTCCTCGCGGACCGCCGGCTTGGGCGCAAACGTGTTCAGGTCCACGCCCATGATCGAGTTGATCGTGTTGATCAGCGCCAACCCGTCGGCGCCGCCGTTCACCGCCGCCCGCCCGATCGCCCGAACGTCCGTGATGTTCGGCGTGAGTTTGACCAGCACCGGCACCGACGACACCTCCTTGACCCACTCGGTGATCATGCAGGTGTAGTCGGGTACCTGCCCCACCGCCGACCCCATCCCGCGCTCGCTCATCCCGTGCGGGCACCCGAAGTTCAGTTCATACCCGTCGCACCCGGTGTCCTCGCACTGCTTGATGATGTCGTGCCAGGTCTCGCGCTTCGACTCGACCATCAGCGACACGATCAGGGCGTGGTTGGGAAACTCGCGCTTGATCTGCGCGATCTCCTTCAGGTTCACCTCCAGCGGCCGGTCGGTGATCAGCTCGATGTTGTTCAGCCCCATCACCTTTCGGCCGTCGTAGTCCACCGAGCCATAGCGCGACGAGACGTTGACGATCGGGTCGTGGCTGATCGTCTTCCACACCGCGCCGCCCCAGCCGGCCTCGAACGCCCGGCGGACCTGGTAGGCCGAGTTCGTCGGCGGCGCCGACGCCAGCCAGAACGGATTCGGCGACTTGATCCCGCAAAAGTCAATGCTCAGATCAGGCATGACTAGCCTCCTAATGACGAATGATGGATCAATGACGAAATCCGAATGACGAATGACCGAATACCCTGCTCATCGCGCAACGATCCATCCGGCCATCGAACATTGGCCATCGAACATTGAACATTGATTCGTCATTCGTCATTCTTCATTTCACCATTGCCCGGTCAATCGCGCCCGCCGCGATCTTGCCGTCCTGGACGGCCTCGACGATCTCCCCGCCGTTGCGGATGCAGTCGCCGCCGGCATAAAGATTGGCGATGCTCGTGGCGCCGGTGGCCGGATTGACCACGATCTTGCCGCCATCAACCTTCAGGTCCGGCAGGGCACGCATCAGGTCGGTCAGCGGCTCCTGGCCCAGAGCTTTGACCACCATGTCCGCCTCAATCACAAAGTTGGACCCGTCGATCGGTTTGACTTTGCTCTTGCGCGAGCTGGGGTCATCCAGCTTGGTCCGGACGAACTCGACGCCTTTGGCGGTGCCGTTTTTGCCCACGACTCGCACCGGCTGGGCGTACCACTCGAAGCGGATGTTGTCACGCTTGGCCAAATCGTATTCGTAGGGGAACGCGGGCATCGCCTGCTCGCCGCGGCGGTAGGCGATGGTGACCGTGTCGGCGCCGAGCCGCGCGGCGGCGGTGGCCACGTCGATCGCCGTGTTCCCGCCGCCGATGACCAGCACGTGCCGGCCCACTTCGCACTGCTCATACGGACCGGTGTGCGTCTGAAAGATAAAGTCAAGCGCTTCCCAAACCCCCGACAGGTCTTCGCCTTCGATCCCCAGCGGCAGCGTCTTCCCCAGGCCGACGCCCAGGAACACCGCGTCGTACTCATCAAGCATCGACTTGATCTGGTCGACCGAGACGCGGGTGTTCAGCCTGATCTCGACGCCCAGGGCCTTAACCAGCTCCACCTCGCTGAGGGCGAACTCGGTGTCGATCTTATACGCGGCGATCCCGAGCGTGTTGAGCCCACCGGGAACGTCGCGGGCCTCGAACACGACCGTTTCGTGACCTATCTTGCGCAATTCGTGCGCACAACTGAGACCCGCGGGACCGGACCCGATGATCGCCACTTTCTTCCCCGTCGGCGGACCCGGCGTGTAGAATTTCCTGTCCAGGCCGCGCCGGCTGACATGGTCGGTCGCGTAACGTTGCAACCGCCCGATCTGCACCGGGGCCTTCATCAGCGTGTTATCGACGCACGCGCCCTCGCACAGCACCTCGGTCGGGCAGGCCCGCGCACAGCTTCCGCCGAAGATGTTGGCGTCCAGAATGGTTCTGGCGGCACCGGTGGTATTGCGGTGCAGGATCTGGCGGATGAACTTGGGGATGTCGATTTGCGTCGGGCAGCCGCGTGTGCATGGCGCGTCGTAACAGAACAGACACCGCGAAGCCTCGACCAGCGCCTCGTCGTGCGCCAGTGGCAGCGGCAGGTCCTTAAAGTTCTCGCGGAGCTGCTGCGCGCTGTGTTTCTCACCGGCTTTGGGCATCGGCTCACTCCGCAGGGCGCATGAACAAGCCCGAATCGCTTAATCCCATATCGCTAAGACACCCACCAGGCATCCGAATGACGATCGGCCAATCAAACCGCCCCGCCGCTACGAGGTAAGTTTACCCGCTCGCTTGCGTGGCAGCCATCGTCCCCAGCCGTTTTCGCCCACAAACTTGTAGTTGTCCACGATCTTGCGGCCGCGGCTGAACGTGGTGTGAGCGAAACCGGCTAGCGGCCAGCCCTGATACGGACTCCAGTCGGCGTTGGTCTGCATCTTCCGGTAATCGACCTTGATCTTCTTCTTCGGATCGAAGATGACCACGTCGGCGTCGCTGCCGCGGGCGATCGTACCCTTTTTCGGGTACAGGCCCATCATCTTGGCCGGGTTGGTGCAGCACTTTTGAACAAACTGCTTCATCGACAGCCGCTTCTTGAGCACGCCATGGGTGTACACGATCGGCAACAGCGTCTCGAGCCCGGGCATGCCCATCGGGATCTTGGTCCAGTCGCCATTCCACATCGCCTTTTGCTTGCGGGTAAACGTGCAGGTGTCGGTGGACACCAGACAAACTTCTCCGCTCCTAAGCCCCTGCCACAGCCGCTGCTGGTCGCTCTTCTTCTTGATCTGTGGGCAGCAGGCGTACAGGTGCCCGTCCTTGCCGGCAAACAACGAGTCGTCCAGCACCAGGTACTGGGCGCACGTCTCGGCGTACACGTCCACGCCCCGCTTCCGCGCGTCTTTCACAATGTCGGCCCCGTCACCGGTGGTCATGTGCACAATGTAAAGCCGACCGCCGGTCACCTGTGCCCACATGATCGCACGCTGGATCGCCTCGGCCTCGATGTAGTTCGGCCGGGTCATCCCGTGCAGCCGCGCGCCGTATCTCTTCATCAACGGCTTGGTGTGGTGTCGCTCGATTAGCTCGTCGATCACCCGCGACGACTCGGCGTGGATCAGCAACATGCCGTCCAGCTTCTTGCACTGCTCCAGCGCGTTGAAGATCGCCCGGTCGTCCGCCTGCCACCCCTCCGACTCGTAGATCATGAACTGCTTGAACGTGGGGCAGCCCATCTTGACCATCTTGGCCATCTCCGGCCCGTGGCGCTTCCAGTTGGTGATGGCCATGTGGAAGCAGTAGTCAATGCAGGTCTTGCGGTCGGCTTTGCGTCGCCAGCTCTTGTAGGCGTCTTCCAACGACGCCTTGCCGTAGGGGATGGCAAAGTCGATGACGGTGGTGATGCCGCCGCACGCCGCCGCGCGGGTGCCGCTGTCGAAGTCGTCGCTCGAAACGGTGCCGCAGAACGGCAGCTCCAGGTGCACGTGTACGTCCATCCCACCGGGGATCACGTACTTGCCCCGGGCGTCCACAATCGCCGCGCTGTTTCGTTTGCCTTTGGTCAAGGCCCGGCCGATCGCGGCAATTTTCTCGCCCCTGATCGCCACGTCGGCCTTGCGCTGTCCATCCGCGGTGACCACCGTGCCGCCGGTGATAATCGTGTCGTATGCCATAACTCGGCTCCCCTAAAGAGCAGCAAACAGCCGTTGCAGTGCAACCCGTCATATTCTGCTCAAACCGGCTGCACGTCAAGTGAGTTTTGAGGCAATCGCGGCGAATGGAACGGTCGCCGACCCGGCCGGCGATTCGGCCGCGACGGAGTCAGTGAGCACTTGCAGTGGACATCAGCGGCGTCGGCACAGCAGCGCCAAGCCACCTACCACGACCAGGCCGAGCGTCGCCGGCTCAGGCACCGCGATTAGCGACTCGGCCTTGTAGCGCACCTGCCCGGGCGCCAGGACTTGAATCGGTTGGATCGCCGGCGACTGCCACGGGGCCGACGCACGATACGCCTCAGCCAGTTCCGCCTCGTCATGCAGACTCAGCGTTCGACGGACCTCACCGTAACCAAGCACGCCCTGCGTGACCGCGCCGATATCGTCGTCGTCGTCGTCCAACCCTACCAGGTGCAACAGCTCGTGCGTGACCGTGGTCTGATAGTCGAACTGCCGCCGGCCGATTTGGCTGGCATCGGTGCCGGTGAACCAATTGATTGAACTGTTGATGCTGGCGACGGCCCGGCCGCCAAGCTCGCTCGACTCCTGGCCGAGGCGGGTCTCGCCGCTGCGCCCGCTGACGTACGCCGATTCAGCCA
>JAZGCX010000221.1:0-2612 GCA_036477175.1 Phycisphaeraceae bacterium | reverse complement strand
AGCTGTTCGCCACCCACCCGCCGATGGCCGACCGCATCGCGCGGCTGGAGCAGATGGCAGGGCGCGGCCCTGGCGTCTACTGAGTCGAGCTATGACGCGCCCCACGTCTGGTGGCTCTGGAAACGATTCCGGCCTCTGCGACGACATCTAGGCTGTGATGGTGCTGAGCAGAATTTTCTCCTGCGCTGCGTGTGTGACCGCGGCTATTGTCCTCAACGGGCCGGTGCTCGCCGCCGCGCAGCCCCCGCCCCCGCCCCCTTCGCCACCGGCACCCGACATCAATGCAATGCAGCCGGTGAGCCCGAAGGAATTCGCGGTGCACAACGGTTCGGCCTACGTCTTCAGCTCTGGGGGCCTGACCTGCATGCTGCAACGCTCGGGTAGCTACGGCTGCAAGGGGCCGCTACCGGGGGCGCCGGACGGTGCGAACCTGGTCATGGGTTCCGCGGGCGGTGTTCCTGGGTTCGGTGCGTCCGGTGCGCCGATCTACGGCGGGCCGGTGAATCCGCTGGCCCCGAATACGCGCCTGAGCTTCGGCACCGTCAGCTGCGGTGGGGATGGCGCCATGACGGCCTGCATCGACAGCCGAAACCAGTCTGGCTTCGTTGTCAGCCCCGCGGGTTCCTACATCGTCAATGTGGAGAACCCGCTGCTTGCACGTCCCGAGGGGACGAACCCGTACTTCAACTGAATCAGTCCAGGCCCCGATTTGGCTCAGAAGCCCGATCCGTGTACCTCGTGGCCAGGCTTCTCGGCGGACAAACCACGGTAAGCATCCTCGACGGTCGACCCATGGTTGACGACGCGGTCGACCTCGCGGGCGATGGGCATCGAGATCCCGAACTTCTCGGCGAATTCCATAATGACGCTGGCGGCCTTGACGCCCTCGGCCACCTGGTTCATCGCCGCGGTGATGTCCGCGATGGACTTGCCGGCGCCGAGCTGTTCGCCGACGTGACGATTGCGGCTGCGTTGGCTGGTGCAGGTCACGATGAGATCGCCCATGCCGGCCAGCCCCGCGAAGGTGTCCCGCTGGCCGCCCATGGCCACCCCCAGTTTGGACATCTCGGCCACCGCGCGGGCCATCACCATCGCCCGGGTGTTCTCACCGATGCCGAGCGAATAGCCCATGCCGACTGCTATCGCGTAGACGTTCTTCAACGCACCCGCCATCTCGACTCCCACCACGTCGTCGGTGGTGTAGGTCCGGAACCGCTTGGTACGGAACAGCTGGCCGAGATTGGCGGCCAGCCTCTGGTCGGGCATCGCCAGCACCGCGGCGGCGGCATAGCCCTCGGCGACCTCGCGGGCGATATTGGGTCCGGCCAGGATGCCGGCGGGGTGGCCGGGCAGGATCTCGTCGACGATCTGGCTCATCCGGTAGTTGGTTCCCTGCTCCAAGCCTTTCACGAGCGACACCACCGGCACCCACGGTCGCAGCTCCTTGGCCAACTCGGTGAGCACCCCACGGAAGCCGTGCGAGGGAACGCCCATGACGATCACATCTGCGCATGCGGCAGCCTCGGAGAAGTCGGTGGTGGCCTTCAAAGTATGCGCAAGCTCGACCTCGTCGCCCAGATATCTAGAGTTGCGATGACGGTCGTTGATGTCGACAGCGGTTTCGTTTGAACGTACCCACTGAAGCGTCGGTCCTCGTCGGGCACAGATGGAGGCGACGGTGGTTCCCCAGGATCCGCCTCCGAGAACGACGACTTTGGGTTCGCGTTGCGCAGTTGCCATGGCGATCACACTAGGTCGGCGGCCTCGGCTCGATGGCGGGTTTGGCGCGCATTCCCAATTCGTGCATGAACGCCTGACGGGTGTTGACGCTTGCCGTCGTGCCGGTACACGGCATCAGCTGTCAGCGATAGTTCACGAACTGCACCGCGATATCCAGATCGGCGCCGCGCAGTAGTGCCTGAACCGCCTGCAGATCGTCGCGTTTTTTGGAGCTGACCCGGATTTCCTCGCCCTGGATCTGTGCCTTGACCCCCTTGGGGCCCTCGTCGCGGATGAGCTTGGCGACCTTCTTGGCCTGTTCGCTGGTGATGCCCTGTTTGATGCTGCCTATCACCTTGTAGGTCTTGCCCGATGGCTGCGCCTCGCCGGCGTCGAAGGCCTTCATGGAGATGTCCCGGCGGATCAGCTTCCCTTTGAACACATCGACGGCGGCCTTTACCCGCTCCTCGGTCGACGAGGTCAAGACAATGCCTTCCTCGCCCTGCCAGGTAATCGTGGTGTCAGTGCCGCGGAAGTCGAACCGGGTGGCCAGTTCCTTGGCGGCTTGATTGAGCGCGTTGTCGACCTCCTGGCGGTCGACCTTGCTGACGACGTCAAACGATGAATCCGCCATTGGACGCGATCCTCCCTCGGTGCTGTTGGTGCTTGGCTCCATCTTTGCCACAGGTCGTGACGAGCGCCAAACCACCCCCTGGGCGACTGTGCTCGCTACACGGTTTGTGTCTGGGGCGTGCCCTCGTTGTATCCTGCTGTGCGCGCAGTAGCGCACACGCAATACCCAGGCAGGTTGCCCGAGCGGCCAATGGGAGCGGACTGTAAATCCGTCGGCTTACGCCTACACAGGTTCGAATCCTGTACCTGCCACGCTGTTC
>JAZGCX010000220.1:0-6207 GCA_036477175.1 Phycisphaeraceae bacterium | reverse complement strand
CCAGACCGTCACGTCGATCGTGCGCCGGCCCCAGCGACGGGCCACCTCGTGCGTCGGATAAAGAACATCAAGGCGATGCACCCTGATCTTGCCGCCGCGGTCAAGCACCTGCACCGGCCGGCCCTGGTTGTAGCCCGGCACCGTGATGATCGACCCGAACGACAGAACCCGCGTGTCCGCAGCGACCAGCTTCATCCCATTCGTCCACACGCTGTAGCCCGACGCGGTGATGCCGTCGGCCCACCTGCCGCACGAGCGGTAGTCGGGGCTGTACGCGGTCACCACCATCCGAAGGGTCTGCGCCTTGTGCAGCGGCCGACCATTGAACCACGTACCCGAAACCGCCGCGTCACTTCCAGCCTGGCGGTCCAACACGACCGACTCGCTCGCCGCGTCGGCGACCGCGCTCAGTTTGACCTGGATTGGCCGCTGCGTCACCGCACCTGCGGCGACCGGCGCCGCTTGGGGCGCCACCGGCGACGGCCGGGCGCGCTCGACGGTATCGACCGCCATCAGCCCCATCGGCTGGCCCTCGGACCAGACGCCGAAGTGTTTAAGGCCCAGCAGCAGCGTCAAGACCCACACGCCCATGCACAGTGACACGACGACCGTCGCCCACGACAGGTGGACCGGCGTGGACGGCAATCGGGGGCTGTAGCGTCTCATTCGACCGACTCGAAGCGGTGATTGATGACACGTCGTATCAGGACACAATGAGGAGCCGCTTACCGACCCCCAGACCTGATTGAAGGCCTACTATACCGCAACGTTGCGGCGGCACCAAGCCATGGTCCCACGTCTTCACATGATGGGGAAAACTTCAAGACAGGAGTTTAGTCTCGCCGTGCCCGTCGGTAGGGAGACGGTCGGCGGATGGGCCGCTCCGATGGCCGCAAACGAGCCTTCGCCAGGCGCAGGACCTGGTCGGCCGCATGCCACACCCCACGGCCGTAGGGGTGGTGCAAAGGCCGCAGGCGAACGAACGGCGTACCCGCCTCTTCGCACAGGTCGCACACCTTGGCTGTCAGGTCCCCGTTGAGCGTGGTGACGGTATCGCCTTTGGTAAGGTCTTGGCCACTAACATCTTGGGTCTTGGTAATCTTTTGCATGATGGGTTCGAAAGACCGATGAGAACGACTAGAAATGATAGGCGCGCCGATGCCGACTGGTTTAAGCTGCTTGTTCACAAACACTTGAGTTGAACATCCGGTCCCCGCTGCCCGCCGCGCGGCGTGCTTTTCACCGTTCGGATCGGCTCCTACAATGATTGTGGGTCGCCGGCCGCACCGCCCGACGACGGTCGCGGCACAAGGGTTCTAAGGTCATGTTCAAGGCAACCCACTGGTGGCACATCGATTCGGACTCCGGCAAGGTCGTCTGCACGCTGTGCCCCCGGCGGTGCCACATCCCCGAGGGCGGCCGCGGCTTCTGCTTTGTCCGCGCCAACGTCGAGAATCAGTTGGTCCTGACCACCTACGGCCGTAGCAGCGGATTCTGCATCGACCCAATCGAGAAGAAGCCGTTGAACCACTTCCTGCCGGGCACGCCGGTGATGTCGCTGGGCACGGCCGGGTGCAACCTGGGGTGCAAATTCTGCCAGAACTGGGACATCTCCAAGAGTCGGGAGATGGACACGCTCGCGTCGTCCGCGGGTCCCGAAGCGATCGTCGAAGCATGCAAGCAAACCGGCTGTCGCAGTGTCGCGTTCACCTACAACGACCCGGTCATCTGGGCCGAGTACGCCATCGACATCGCCAAGGTGGCGCGGGCCGAAGGCATCAAGACGGTCGCCGTCACCGCCGGTTATATCGAGGACGAGCCGCGGCGCGAGTTCTACAAATGGATGGACGCGGCCAACGTCGATCTGAAAGCTTTCACCGAAACCTTCTATCGCAAACTCACACAGACGCAACTGCAGCCCGTGCTTGATACGCTCAAGTACCTCAAGCACGAAACAGACGTGTGGTTCGAGATCACGACCCTGTTGATCCCGGGGGAGAACGACTCGACGGAGGAGATCCGGCGGATGTGCGGCTGGATACTGGACAACCTCGGCGACGACGTGCCGATCCACTTCACGGCGTTTCATCCCGACTTCAAGATGATGGACAAGCCGCCCACACCGCACGAGACGCTGATCCGTGGCCGCCAGATCGCCCTCGACGCCGGCCTCAAGTTCGCCTACGTCGGCAATGTCTATGACCTGGAGCGTGAAAGCACCTATTGCCCCAACTGCGGCAAAATCGTGATCGAGCGTGACTGGTATGAGCTGGGGGCTTACCACCTCGACGGCAACCGGTGCAAGTTCTGCTCCACGGTGATCCCCGGGGTGTACGAACAGGCGTGCGGCGACTGGGGCCGCAAGCGCATGCCGGTCCGCATCCATGACAGGGGTGACTTTGTGGCGCCGACCATCGGGCTGTCGTGACCCGGTCCCCCGGCACGCTGTTACCAATCCATCAAGACGAGCAAGCACCTTCCCCCAACAGCCGGCCGTCTTTCGGATCGGTTGGCGTCAGTTATGCCGGCGATGGCGGCACGCCGCCGCAAGCAGCCCGGCCCCCAACAGCACGGACGTACCGGGTTCGGGCACGCCCACGAACAGGAATTCCATGGGCCGGCCGGCGTCGGAGCCGTCAGCGTTTGTGGTCAGCCCGCCACGGCCGACCCACGTGCTGTCAGCGTTGCCAAACCGGTGGCCTTTGGGCTCAAACTTAAAGTGCCTCCCCTGCGCTTGACGCTCGTACAGATCGAAGACCGTGCCATTGGGTACGCCGCTATTGTTGGCCAATGCGGTCAGTGTTCCCGAATTCGTCGCGCTGGGCGGTTCGACTTCCCAACCGTCGTCTTCCGCTTCGACGTTGACCGAGTACGTAAAGTCCAGGGCATAGGCCCCCTCGCCAAAGCCGTAGCTGGAACCGAGGTCTTCACCACCGTACACCGTGCCGGTGATGTGAATCTCGAACCCTGAGCCGGTGTCAGTCACCGTCAGGTGCGTGTCATTGAAGTGGTCCAACGAGAAGGTGGTCACACCACCGCCGGCCTCCGGCAGCCCGGCAATGAGAAACAAATTGTCCAACCGCACACCGTGGGGGGTGGGGTCCTGCGCGGCCGGGGGATGATCGAAAAGCTCGAAGTTGGCGATGACGCCCGCGACTGCACGCTCACCGCACGCGGCAAGCTGGAGCACGGATACAACGACACACCACCAGACCGGCCTAGCTGGATACATCTCTCTTCCTCACAACACGCCCGTGCCCGAACAACATGAGGCACTTGTCGTCAAGTGCCGGCGCAGGCGTTACACTCGTTCGGCCAGCTTGGACCGACCCGACGCCCTCCGATTCAATCATGCCGTGGCGGCGCGTCGGCCCAAGCCTGCCGGATACGCTTTGCTCTCCTACCCATCTAGCATGTCACCAGTAATCCACCTGCTAACAAAATCGGCTAAAAGCGGCGAAATAGAAGAAAAAACATTCGTTAAAATCCGCAGTCAGCAGCGGGCATGATCCGCCCTGGCGGGCGAAGCGAACGGCCACACCAGAGCAGCACCAGACCAACGGACCGTGGCCAACACCGCCTTCAGTCGTCGCTTCGAGGCTTGCATCTTTCTCGTCAATCGGAGATAACGCGGCCCGATTCACACCGGATCGACCGACAAACCCTTGCAGTGGCACAAGGATTTGAGGCATGCAAACCACGCTCATCATTCTCAAGCCGGATGCCGTGCAGCGCGGGCTGATAGGCAGGATCATCAGCCGCTTCGAGCACAAGGGCCTTCAGATCGTCGCCGCCAAGATGCTGAAGATCAGCCGGGAACTGGCCGCCAGGCTCTATGAAGTTCACACGGGCAAACCCTTTTACGACGGACTGGTTCGGTTTATGACCAGCGCCCCGGTGCTGGTCCTGGCCATCCGCGGGAAAGGGGCCATCGACATCAGCCGCAAGATGATGGGCGCGACGTTCGGGTCCGAAGCCGAGCCCGGCACCATCCGCGGCGACTTCGGCGTCAGCGACGCGTTCAACCTGATCCACGGCTCGGACGGTCCCCAGACGGCCCAACGCGAGCTGAGCCTCTTCTTCAATGACGGTGAGCTGCTGGACGACGTCCGCGCGATCGAGCCGTGGGTTTATGACCTCTCGGGCGACCAGCCACAGTAAGCCGGTCCTGTGGGCTGACCGCCACGTAGGATTTCCGCAGCATCCAAAACGGAGGTACCCTAATACGACAGCCGCACCACAACGTGGCGTGACGACGCCCAATGCGCGGCCGGATCAAGGGGTCACAAGACGATGAAACGAATCACCAGGCTCGGTGGGATGGCGCTCACGCTTGGCGCGGCGTTGGTGCTGCTAGGTTGCCCCACCAAGAAAGTCACGATCACCAGCCATCCCGACGGCGCGACAATCATCGCCGCGCCGATTGTCGGTGGCGTGGAAGGCCGGCAATGGACGCTCGGCACCACGCCGCTCAGCGCCTCGCTCGACTTCACCAAAGCCGAGCGGTACCGCATCGTCGCGCGCAAGCCGCACTTCAATGACGCCGAGGCGGCGGTGACGTACGAGCCGAAAACACCGGCGGAATATCACCTCGAGCTGCACCGCATCACGGTCATTGTGCCGCTGATCGTGTTCGAGCCCACGATAACCGACACCGCCCTGAAGCTGGCACCGGTGCGGCGTCGCACCATCGGTTATCTCGATGTGGTGGAGCGATCGCCCAACGTCAAGGGTGTGACACGTATCACGGCCAACGAGGACCGCGGCGCGATCCTGGGTCGGCCCGTGCATTCGCCCGTCGATGACGTGCTGGTGTACGAGTGGATCCAGACCGGCAAGGCCAAACCCGTCAACTACACGATGCAAGACGGCGACACGCTCGAAACGGTCGCGGCGGCGTTCGGCGTCAGCACGGACGAACTGCTGAAAGCCAACCCGCAGCTCGAACCCAAAAAGGTCGCCGTCGGCACGCGGATCAACGTCGTGCAGAACCGCGTCTTTAGTAACATCTGGACGCAAAAAATCGGCTCGTACGCAAAGACGCGGGTGACCTACGGCAAGTGGCGCGATCTATTCCCCGCGTTTACGCCCGATGGTCAGTATCTGGTGTTCAGCTCCAATCGGTCCGGGCCGAACGCGACGCTGTGGCGGGTCAAGGTCGCCGGCGGCGGCGGGATCACCAAAATCACCAACACCCTCGCTGAAGACTACCGGTCGTCGGTGTCGCCGGATGGCCGGTTGATCGCCTACGACTCGAGCCCGCCCGGAGCCGAACGGATCCAATTGTGGACCATCCAATCCAACGGCGCACTGCCCAGTCAGCTCCGCGACGGCGCCGCACCGCGCATCTCGCCGGACGGGAGCAGGATCCTGTTCGTCCGCACCGACAAGGAGACCGGCCGCAGCCAAATCTGGCTCACCGATGCCGAGGGCACCACCGAGACCCAACTGACCCAGAACCAGACCTACGACGTGCTCGGCCCGCAGTGGTCACCCGACGGCACGTGGATCGCCTTCGCGTCCAACGAAAGCCCGGACGACCGCGGCCGGCCCAACTTCGACATCTGGATGATGACGGCCGACGGGTCAGACACCACGCAACTGACCACCAACGGATCACACGACGATGGGCCGTGCTGGGACCCGACCGGCCGGTGGATCTACTTCCGCTCCAACCGCGGCGGCGCGTGGAACATCTGGCGACTCATCCCGGCGCAGCAGCGAGAGCAGTGAAAAGTGAAAAGTGAAGAATGAAAAGTGAAGAGTGAGGAGCGAAGCGCGTTTAGCCGCGGCGGCGAAACCATCAACCGATCATACGACCCCGTCACGATCGCCAAAACCCATTTCACTGACTAGAAGACACCGACATCACGGCTGTTCTGTCCAGACGACCCGGTAGCTGCTGCCGAACAGCAAGTAGACCTGTCCAGCCCTGCTGCCGCCGGTTTCGTCGTCGGGCGCGCCAATCACAAAGTCGTCGAAGCCGTCCCCGTTCACGTTCCCCACGCCGGCGACGCTTTGGCCGGCCTTGTCACCCGCATCCTCGCCGATGAACGAGGCGTCGGCGGTCGAAAGGTCCGTGTCCATCGCCCAGCCCGAGGTCTTGCCCGGGATCAGGTACACCCGCCCCGCCTTGTCACCGCCCGTGTCGTCCTCGGGGGCGCCGATGATAAAGTCGGCCAGGTCGTCGCCGTTGACATCCCCCAC
>JAZGCX010000022.1:0-10401 GCA_036477175.1 Phycisphaeraceae bacterium | reverse complement strand
CAAAGGCAGGGAGGCAGGGAGGCAGAAAGGCGAGGAAGCGCAGAGGCAGGAAGGGCGTTTGTGGTCGAACAGTTCAAGGAGAAGCCCGACGCGGCCACGGCGAAACGGTACCACGCTGCCGGGCCGGATAAATATCTGTGGAACAGCGGGATGTTCGTGTGGCGGGCGCAGACGCTTCTGGACTGCATCCGCCGGTACGCGCCTGAGAATTATGATGGGCTGATGCGGATCGCAGATAGCTGGGAGGCGCCGGGGCGTGACGGCGTGTTGCGTCAGGTGTATCCCGCGTTGAAGAAGATCAGCGTGGACTACGCGGTGATGGAGCCGGCGTCGAAGGACGCTTCGGTTCAGGTGGCGGCGGTGCCGATGCCGCTGCACTGGCTGGACATCGGGTCGTGGCCGGCGTACGCGGCGACGTGCGACAAGGACGAGCACGGCAACACCGGCGCCTCGGCGCGGCACCTGCTGCTCGATTCGACGAACACCCTGGTCGCGTCAAACGACGACGCTCATCTGATTGCGACGATCGGCTGCGACAATCTGATCGTGATCCACACGCCCGACGCCACGCTCGTCTGCCGCGCCGACCGGGCCGAGGACATCAAAAAGCTGCACGCGATGGTCGGCGAGCAGTTTGGCAAGGATTTGCTTTAACGTTTCAATCCGCAGATGACGCAGAGGAAGAACGTAAGAGGTCGCCCCGTTATCTGTGTCATCTGCGGAATCTGCGGATGCTCTTCACATGCGTTATCTGGCGATTGACCCCGGTGCAAAGCGTATCGGTCTGGCCGTGGGCGATGGCGTCACGCAGGTTGTCACGCCGATCGGAGTGGTCACGGCCGGGAGCGACGAGCAGCGGTTGCGGCTGCTCATTGAGGCGATCGACACACAACAGCCCGACGCGTTGGTGGTGGGGCTGCCGCTGAACATGGACGACAGCGAAGGCCCGGCGGCAACCGGTGCGCGGGCGTTGGCCGAGCGGTTGACCCAGGCGACGGGGTTGATCGCGCACTTATTCGACGAACGGCTCAGCAGCTTCGCGGCGGACGAGCAGATGGCCGGTGCGGGCTTGACGCGTGATCAGAAAAAGGCGCGACGTGACGCCCTGGCGGCGGCGGCGATCCTCCGCGGCTTTCTCGAATCCCACGGCCCTGGGGCCCCGGACGGCAAATTCTAGTCCCGAGGTTCAGGCTGCGTTTTCTTCCGGCGGTTCGTTGGCCATTTCCCTGGCGCGCTGGATCATCGCCTCGGAGACCTGCGGCATGGGGTAGTGCCTGGCGAGGAAATCGCGCAACTGGGTTGATTCGGCGATGCGAAAATAAACGACCGGCGCCAGACTATTGACGACAAAGGTGACGGCCCGGGCCAGGCGGTCGCGCGACGCGGCCAGCAGCAGGTCGCCGGTTGGCTCAAAGTGAAGCGGCAGGATCTCGAACTGCCAGGCTTGGCGGCGGTTGATCAGCCGCAGCGCCTCGGCGTCGATCTGCTGCTCGCTCAGGTCGATCGGACCGGTGAACCGGTAGTACTGCTCCACCCAGGCGCGTTCGACCGATGCGACGGTCACGTCAAACATCCGCTCAGCCAGGACACCAAAAGGCAGACGTTCGTTTCGCTGGGCCTGAACGATCTCGAACACCTGTTGCTCGGTGAGCACGCCTTGTTCAATGAGGATCTGACCGATGGGGATGGGTTCGGGCGGCTGTGACAAGCTAATGCTCCCTGTCGAGTGCGACCGCCGGGATTCCAATCGCGTGATGCGGCGATTGGCGCGACGCCGGGTGGGGTCAGTGTCGGGATCGGTACAACGGCTGGTTGGATTAAGTGCGTGTGGCCGAGGCAGGGCGAAATGGGCGGGTGACCTTAACGGTTGCGCCGAGTAGTCGGTCCACAGCGGCGGGGCGGTTCAATCCAAGAAAAACGAGTCCACGGGTTAACGAGCAGCCGCGGACTCGTCGGAGCAGTTGCAGGGGCGGGATCGGGTGTTATTTGAATGGTTCGTCGTCCGGTTCGGCTGTTGTATCGGGATCGGGTTCAACGGCCGCCGATTCGGGCTCGAGCGCGGCCGTCTTTTCGGCGGGTTCGGTCGGCTCAGCCGAATCGGTTGCGGTGTCCGGCGTGGTCTGGGGCTGGGGTTGGCCGGCGGCGCCGGTGGTTGGGGCAGGAGTTGCCGGCTCGGCACCGGTTGGCTCGAGCACGTCGATCTGTTTTGCCTCGATGAGCTTGAGCTTGAGGGCCGGGTCGTAGCCGCCTTTGCCGACGACACCGACAATCATACCCACGTGCCGCGCCGGCTCACGCACCGCGCCCGGATAGATATAGGCGATCGTCCGTCCACCGGCCGGCTCAACCAGACGAAACAGCCGCGGCAGCGTCTGGCCGTTGTACACACGACTGGCGAGCAGCCGGCCGACCGCGTCGTAATGGCGCGAGACGGTCGGCCCGGGTCTGTAGTCTTTGGCCTGCGATTGCTTGATCTGTTGCTGCAGCTTGTTCGCCTCGATCACGGCAGCCGCCAACATGCGGTTGCGCTTGAGCTGGGCAATGCGGGCGGCAACGATCTGCCGATCGACCGCCGGCAGGTCGGGAGCCCTGCTCGCGGTCTCATAAGCATCCAGGATCCGTTCGATCGGCTGCTGTTCGAGTGGAAGATTCATCGCGGCGGCCATCTGCTGCTCAAGCGACTGCACCGCCGTTGAGACAGCCTTGGGCATCGAGTCGTCGATGGGGGTCTCAGCGGGCCTTGGCTCAAACAACTGCACATGCGGGTCGGCTTCGGATGGTGTTCCCGGCTCGGATTCGCGGCGAACGACCGTTTCCCGCACCGGCATCGGTTCCAACTTCACCTCGGGTAGCGGTTCAGGCTTCGGCGGTGCGGCCAAGTCGGCTTCACTTTCGTCCTCGAACCGTGTGCCTTTGAACTCGGCGGGCGTGGCACGGCGGATGGAGCCGGGCGGCAGGTACACAAACGCGCCCTGGGGCGGCACGATCTTGTAGAAGCTGTCTTCTTCACCGATGATCTGCACGGTGTCGCCGGCGAACAATTTCAGTTGCAGACGATAGCTCTTGCCCGGTCCCTCGAGGCCGGCGGCGGTGACCTCGGCGGCGTCTTTGTTGACCGAGCCGGTCTTGCCGTCACCGTGAGCATCCACGAACGCCCTGGAGATGTAGCTGTAGATGCCTGCCGGGGGCACGATTTTGTACCAGCCGAAGGTCACTTCGTCGACCTGGACCAGATCACCCTGGTTCAGTTGGCCGACGGGGTAAAAAGTCTTGCCCGTAAAGGGGCGCACGAGCACCATCGGCTCGGTCACCACCCCGGTGTAAGGCACATCCTGACCAAACACCGTCTCAGCCCAGATCACAATGGAAGCCAGCGCCACCAGGCTCAGACACACTCGCCCCGCGGCGCGACGCGCTGCTGTCGCTCGATCCATGACGGTCCTCCTGACCAGGCCCTTGATCCGGTGATTCGGTGATGGGCCCACAATCACCGGCCTTCGACGGTATCGGGGCGTGACAGAGCCGTCAAGGGGGCCGCACTGTTTTCCCGGCCGGTCACTGGTCATTTGTGATTTGTTGTGCGTCATTGCCCACCGGTTGTGGCGCGTATTGCTCTAGCCGGGGGGGTTCGTCTTGCAGCGGCGGGCCGTCTTGCTCGTCCGGGGTGATCGGCCGGTTTTCGATCCGCCAGGCGAGGGCGTAATCCCACGATTCGGCCAGGCGGTCTTGGCGCCACACCTCCAGGCGGTATCGGCCGGCGGGCAATCGTTTGAGATAGATTTGCTCGACGTTGTCAATGGCGCTCAAGGATTCGGCCGCCGTCGATTCGTTGCCCCGATCGTCGATGGCGATCAGGCGGAGGTTAAAGTCCGCCAGACGGGGTGTGTCGATCCAGTATGTGTGGCCGGTGGCGGCGTCGGAGCCCCGTTGGCCATCGATGCGGCGGTGCCAGACGAGGGTGACGGACAATTCGCCGCGGGGCTCCAACGTGTCGAACAGGTACTCGGCCTCGGTGTGGGGGCTCAGCGCGTCAAGGTGCCAGCCGTAGCGCTTTCGGACCCGCCCCGGCCCGGCCGGCCCGGCGGTGAGAACCTGGTAGCTGAGGTCGAACCGGACACGACCGGCGCCCAGGTGCTCGTCCAGGGGCTTGTCGGGTTGAGGCTCCCACCTGGCTGGTTTGGCGGCGCCGGTCAGGAGCACGGCCTTGATGAGTTCGGACCGGCGGGCGTCGGGCGTCTTGGTGTGCATACGGTCGGCGGTTTCAAGCAACCTCGCAACGACGGCGGTCACCGCGGCGGTGGCGAAACTGGTCCTGCTGTCCGGGGCGACAATGTCGGGCTTGCATCGGCCGGCGCCTTCGACCGTGGTGAAGCCGCCGCTGCTTTTGCCACTCCACTGGCCCACGGCGATGACGTTGTACGCGCTGGCAAGAAGTGGCGGCACCGGCGAGTCGCGGCCGTTGTTGACGCCCACGACCATGATGACGTCGCGGGTGTCGATGACATAGTCGATCCGCCGCAGGACTTCAGCGATGTCCGGCCCACTGGTGCTGATCCAGCTGTGGTTGAACAGTCGCCGATCGTTCTGGACCGGTGGGTCGGCGCTGCCGGTGCGGAGATAGGCCGGGCCCATCCAGTGATTGGAGGCATAACAGTACACGTCGCGGATGCCGGGCGCAAGACCGTCCGAGCCGTAGATCACGGCCGCGGTGGCGGTGGTGTGGCTGTTCGGGTTGCTCCGGCCGCTGACGCCGGTGAACTCGACCCCAAGCAGAGAACGCCGCTGGAGGTTGGGCATGTAGTGGCCCACGTCGCCTTCGACATGGCCAACCGGGATGCCCGCACCGGTGGGCGCCAGGTCGGGGAACTGGTGCTCAATCCGGTCGATGCCGAGCCGTTGCCTGCGGGAGGGACGGGGTCTTGTCTCTGACGGTTCTTTCGTCCGCGGAGGCATCTGCGGGGGCTGTTGCGCGGCCAGCGATGATGCCAGAGCCACCGATATCGCTGTTGCAGCGCACAGCATCCCGGCCGGCCGCCTGGGCTTGCGAATGGTCAACGACCTGCTCCTGTGCCGGCCCGACCCGGCAACCGGCGGCGTCATCGCATGGGGGTGCTGCGCGTTGACCACAGCGCGTACGCCAGCACGGCCGCCAGCGCGCCAAGCACCCATGCGTGGTGCGGCATCACCAGCGTATGCCACCACCAGGCCTCAGCGATCTGGGGGGGAATGACCTCGTACTTGTTGACCAGTGCGTTCAGGGCGGCCGGGCCTGAAATGGCAAATGGCAGCAACAATAACGCGACCACCCACCCAAAGCAGTCCCGTCTTTCACTGAGGCGCCCGATGCACCAAGCCAGGGGGAGCACCAGCAACACCGCGTCATACACACGGTGAAATATCACCACCAGCGTCAGCACCGCCAGCGTGCTGAGTAGCGCCAACTCGCGTTGATGCGGCTGTTTCCGCACCGTGCTACCCAGCGCCACGCCGGCTGCCACAATCCCCACCGCCCACACGATCAGCCTTACCGTCGTCGGGTCGTCGATCATGGTGTGCAGCGGATGGTGCAGGTTGATCAGTTGCCAGTGGTAGGGGTTGGCGGCGGTCGGGTCGCCGGCGCCTCCAACGGTAAAGTCGTGCACGTTGCGGTGGAAGTCGGCCAGCCAATCGAATCCCCGCACCTGCATCTGCGTCACGGCCAGTGTCGCCATCACGGCGGTGGTGGCACATGCAGCGGTGACCGCCTTCCACCGCCGCCGGTAGAGCAGATATGCGATGAACACGCCGCCCATCTGCGGCTTGAGTGCCGTCGCCACGCCCAGCAGCACGCCGCCAAGCACCTGGGAACCCCGATCGCGCTCGTTTGCGGTTGGGGACTCGGACCGCCTGTTGAGCGTTGCGGCCAGGCCCAGGACAATCAGCGTCGTCGTGGCAAGCGCCACCTGACCGACCTTGAAGCCGGTGTGGATCGGCGCCAGGGCAAACAAACAGATCGCCAGGACTGCCGTGCGCTTTTCGGTGAAGCGGAACCTCGCCAGCGACACAAGGCCCAGAAACAGCCCCACGAACAAGCCCACGTTGACCAGCAGCCACGCGATCTTTGCCGCGGGATAGGGCACCATCGCCAGAGGGGTCATGACGACAAAGGTCGGCGGCGGGTAGACCGAGTTGATCGGACGCTTTTCGCGGCTGCCGCTTTCGGTCCGCGTTTCGGCCAGCGCGTTGAGGTCGTACGGGTTGCGGCCGAGCATCCAGGTGCGCGAGGCGACATAGATCATCTCGAAGTCGCCGCTGCCGACCAGGCCCCGCTGCGGCCCCCGTGCCGCGAACTCGCCCGCCGTGAGCACCACGAGCGCCATCAGGACGAACGAACGAAGTCTGTTTCGCGTATTACTGACCTGAGGCGAGAAGTGCGCAGGCTGCGTTGGCGTCATCGGTTATTGGACCCAAGACCTGTCGTGAGACGGTGCAAGCCGATTCGGTGGGCGGCCATACCACTATACGCTGAACAAAATCGACCGCGGACCCCAATCGCGTACGCCGGCCGGTAGGAGGCCCAAGCATAACCGATAATAGCAGCATGCCGCGATCCGTATTGCAGCACCTGGCGGGTTGGGGGCTTTATCCGACCGAACCGTGCCGGGTGTACCGGCCGGCGAAGCTGCGCGAGGTGCGCCAGCTGCTGAACGGTTGCGACGGATCGACGTACATCAGCCGGGGACTGGGACGCAGCTACGGCGATGCGGCGCTCAACCGCCAAGACGCCTGCGGTGGCGGCGGCGTGATCCTGCACGATCAACTCGATCGGCTGATCGCGTTTGATCCACAAACCAACGTGCTCGAAGCCGAAGCCGGTCTCTCGTTTGACACCATCATCGATGTTTTTCTTCGTCGCGGCGTGTTTTGCCCGGTAACGCCCGGCACCAAGTACGTCACGCTCGGCGGCGCGATCGCCGCGGACGTGCACGGCAAGAACCAGCACCGCGACGGCTCAATCGGTTCGTTCATTATCGACTTCGAACTGCTGACCGCTTCGGGAGAAGTGCTCACCTGCTCGCGGCGGCAAAACCCCGACGTGTTCTGGGCCACAATCGGCGGCATGGGCCTGACCGGCGTGATCCGGTCGGCGCGACTGCGAATGCTCCCGGTCGAGTCGGCCTACCTCACGATCGAATACCGGCGATTGGCCAACCTTGACGACCTCCTGGACCGGCTCAGCGAGGACGACGATCGCTACCGTTATTCGGTCGCGTGGATCGACTGCCTGGCCGGCGGCAAGTCGCTGGGGCGATCGATTCTCATGCGCGGCGACCATACCCCCGTGGCGGATCTGTCTGCCGATCTGAGAAACGACCCATTCGCCGTGCCGACCAGACGCAAGCTTGCCGTCCCGTTTTTCCTGCCGCGCTTCGTGCTCAACCCGCTGAGCGTCAAGGCATTCAATGCGCTCTACTACGCCAGGGCTTCCGGCGGCGGCGACAAGACCGCCGTGGTGGACTACGATTCGTTCTTCTACCCGCTCGACTCGATCATGAACTGGAACCGGATGTACGGCAAGCGGGGATTCCTGCAGTATCAGGCGGCCTTGCCCCCGCAATCGAGCCGGGCTGGGCTGATCCAGTTGCTTGAAAAACTGGTGGCGTCGAAGCGGGCATCGTTTCTCGCCGTGCTCAAGACGTTCGGGCCGGGCAATGACGGTTTGCTTTCGTTCCCGATGGCCGGGCACACGCTGTCGCTCGACCTTGCCAACACGGGGGGCGAATTGTTCGGGCTGCTGGACGAACTTGACCGCATCGTCGTCGAGCACGGCGGGCGGGTCTATCTCGCCAAAGACGCGCGGATGACGCGGCAGACTTTCGAGGCGATGTATCCGAACACGGACGCATTCGGTCAGGTGAAGTCGAAGGTGGACCCAAACGGGTTGTTCTCGTCATCGCTTGGCCGACGCCTCGGGTTGGCGCCCGGACCAATGGAGCGGTCCGGATGACGGGACACGTGCTCATCCTCGGCGCCACGTCCGGGATCGCAAGGGCGATCGCCTCGCGCCTGGCAGCGCAGCGTCAGCCCGGGCATAAGCTGATCCTCGCCGGGCGAGACATGGACGAAGTCAATCGGATCGCCACCGACCTGCAGGTGCGCCACGGCGCCGAGGTCAGTCAAGTTGAGTTTGACGCCCTGGCGTTCGACCGCCACGCGGCGTTCTTTGCCGAATGTGTTGACCAATCTGACGACAACTTAACAGGCGTGGTGCTGTGCTACGGCACGATGGCCGATCAGGACCAGGGAGAATATAACTTTGAGCAGATCCACCGCATGATCGAGGTGAACTACAGCTCAGCCGTATCGATCCTGAATTTGGCGGCCCAGTATTTCGAGCAGAAGCGACAAGGCTTCATCTGTGCGTTGTCATCGGTTGCCGCTGATCGCGGTCGGCCCAGCAATTACCTCTATGGCTCCACCAAGGCGGCGCTTTCGACGTATCTGGAGGGGCTGCGTGCCCGGTTAGCAAAAGCCGGCGTGCATGTGGTCACGGTCAAGCCCGGTCCGGTCGATACGGCGATGACGTGGGGGCTGGCGGTGGCGGGTCCGCTCGCCGATCCCGACCGCGTCGCCGCCGACGTTTGCCGGGCGATCCGCAAGCGAAAGAACGTGGTTTACAGCCCGTGGTTCTGGCGGCCGATCATGGCAGCAATCAGAATGATCCCCCAGTGTATTTTCAAACGGATGAAACTTTGAAGGCCCCCGACGGAATGACAAAACCCGAATGACGAATAACGAATCACCCACCACCGCCGTGTCGAACGATTCACTCAACACACGGCCGCTGGTCATCGACCTGGACGGCACGCTGGTCGCGACCGACACGCTGTGGGAGTCGCTGCTGCTGCTGGCTCGTGATCGGCCGGCCGACCTGCTGAAGCTGCCGGTATGGGCCGCAGCCGGCCGCGCCGCGTTCAAACAGAAGCTGGCGCAGCGGGTGCGTCTCGACCCGGCGGCGTTACCCTATCGCCAGCCGGTGCTCTCGTTCTTGAGACAACAGAAGCAGCAGGGGCGGCAGCTCATCCTGGCCACCGGCGCGGACCAGCGCACCGCGAAGCGGGTCGCCCAACACCTTCAGCTCTTCGACGACGTGATCGCCAGCGACGGCATCACCAATTACACGGGCAAACGTAAGCTTGCGGCGATCCGCGACGCGGTGGGCCGGCGCGAGTTCGACTATGTGGGCGACTCGTATCAGGACGTGCCGCTGTGGCGGCAGGCGCACGAGGCGATCCTGGTTGAACCGAATGCTTTAGTGCTCCGCCGCGTTCGTGCCGAAGGCAAGCCGACCAAAGTGTTCGGCGACCCCAGCGGCCGGGCACTGGACCTGCTGCGGGCCTGTCGGCTCAGCCATTGGGCGAAGAACCTGCTGTTGGCGGTCCCGCTGGTGGTGGGCCACGAATATGGCGACCCGGCGAAGCTCGTGGCGCTGTTGGTGGCGTTTGTGGCGTTCGGGCTGTGCGCCTCGTCGGTGTATGTCTTCAATGACCTGCTGGACCTGCCCGCCGACCGGCAGCACCCATCGAAGCGGAACCGGCCGTTTGCCGCCGGTCGGCTTCCGATCCGCACCGGGTTGATCACAGCCGGGCTGCTCATCGCGGCGGGTTTCGCCGTGGCGGCATGCGTGCGGCCGTCGCCGTGGGCGTTCGTCGGGATGCTGGGGCTTTATCTGGTGCTGACTACGGCCTACTCGCTTTATCTGAAGCGCAAGCCGGTCGTGGACGTGCTGGTGCTGGCGGGGCTGTACACCCATCGCATCCTTACCGGCGGCGTCGTGGTGAGCATCACCCCGACGCCGTGGCTGCTGGCGTTTTCGGTGTTCGTGTTTGTGAGCCTGGCGTTTGCCAAGCGGTACACCGAGCTGCTGTCGCTGCGGGAGCGCTTGGGCGCTGATCGGGCGGAAGCGGCACAGGCCGACCAGGCCCGGCGCACCGACACCGGTCGCGGTTACCTGGCCGACGACATCGGTGCCGTCGCCTCTTTCGGTTCCACCAGCGGTTACCTGGCGGTCCTGGTCTTTTGCCTCTACATCACCAGCCTCGATGAGACGGGGCTGTACCAGCGGCCGGAACTGCTGTGGTTTATCTGCCCGATCCTGCTCTACTGGATCTCGCGGATCTGGCTGCTGGCAAGGCGCGGCCAGTTGCACGACGACCCGGTCATCTTCGCCCTCACCGACCGAGTCAGCTACGTCGCGGGCGCATTGATCCTGTTCATCATTATGGCCGCGGCGTGGTGGCGCTAGTGGACCGACCGACAACAGCGCATGATCCGTAGCGGCCTGCCCGTCACAACGTTCGTCGTTCGCACGTTGAAATCGATCGTCTCTTACCCGGCCTACTGACTGACTTGGGGGGTCAG
>JAZGCX010000219.1:0-8951 GCA_036477175.1 Phycisphaeraceae bacterium | reverse complement strand
TCATCCGGTACGGGCACCTCAAGGATCGCGTAGGCCTCCAAGAGGCGAACGGCTTCATCACCTCGCTTGTGAACCAGGTCCCACAGCTCCGCGGCCAGCCCGTCGGGATCGGCCGGCAGGTCGGTCAGATCGCGGCCCTGTTCGATCAGCTTAAGAGCGGCGTCGATTGAGAAGGGGTATCCCTCGTACTGTGCAACCGCGGCCAGCAGATCAGCGGCGGACGACCCAAATCCGGTGCGACCTGGTTGATCCATTCTTCCACCGCGTCGAGTTCCAGGACCTCGAGGCTTCCGCTACCGATCCTCTCAACGTTGTCCAATCGCTGGAACTCGGCGTTGGCGACCAGCTTCCCGTCCGGCCGCTGGGCGAAGATAAACTTGATCTTCGAAGGCAGCGCCTTCACCACCAGCCGCCAGGCATCCGCGCTGCCGTCGGGCATGTATTTCTCAGGGTCGATCACGAACACCGCGCGCCCCTGGTCCGGCATCCGATTCGAGATAAGATTCAGACGTTCGACGAATTGGTCGCGAGTTTCACGTTGCGGATCACGGCGTAGCGAGTTGGCTAGATCAACCAATTCCTTGCCTTTCGGCAATAACGCCTTGACCAGCGCTTCCCACTGTTTGCGGCGCTGGGGCGTGCCGTCGAACGTGCCCGCCACCACCTGGGCCGCCTCGAACGCATGATCGATCATCAGCTCCATCTTCGTGTCAACGCCGTCGGTCGGCGTGACCTCGTAGCGCACGGTGCCGCACTTGAGATTACCGTGGTGCCGTGCAATCTCGGCCATCCTGTTGACGAGACTGGTCTTGCCGATGCCCTGCGGCCCCACCACAAGCACCGCCATGCCCTGCGGTGAATCGAGCAACTGCTGCCAACGTTGCAATTCTGCGTGGCGTCCAACGAAGATTTCGCGGTTAGTCATGCCAGCACAGCGCTAAGCGCAGGCTCCTAAGGAACAGGCAGTATCATACTGCCTTTGCTGACACGGCTTCGCCGGTGAAGGCGGGTCTACTCTGTTGCTTTGTGTCCCCTGTGATCTCTGTGGTGGATGACTCTTTGGGTTTAGATCAGCAGTTTGACCCAGGTGGCGAAGACGGCGGCGGGGTTGCGGATCGGTCCGGCCGGCGCGCGGAGCCGACGCAGCTCGGCGGCCTTGTCCAGGAGCAACCGGGCGACGGCCATGCGGTCCATGCCGCGGCCCAGCCCGCCGCGCTGCCACCTTTGACACAGGCCGTGGTAGTCGTGCAGGCTCACCGGGTCGTCCAATGCGCGGGCCAGTTGCAGCGCCAGGGCGCGGGCGATCAGGTTGAGCCGTGCAGCCCGATCGGGCTTGGCGGGCGACGGGGGCCGGCGGTTGCCATATAATGAAGTAGAGCCAGCCTCTGGTGGGTGGTTTCCGTACCGCCCGCCCTACTCCGTCATGAGAAAGCCAAGGGGGCGCCGATGGCCCGCAAACGTCACAAATTGGGCGAAATCCTTCGGTCGTGGAAGATCGTCAACGACCAGCAGGTGAAGGCGGCGCTGAAGGTGGCCAAGGGCTCGGGCAAGCGGATCGGCGAGGCGCTGGTGGAGCTGGGCCACGCCAGCGACGCGGACGTGGCTCGGGCACTGGCCTACCAGCAGGACATGGAGTACATCGACCTGGACCAGCCCGACGCGGTGGACCGCGAGAACCTGAAGCTGCTGCCCAACGACATCATCAAGAAGTACCTGGTGGTGCCGATGGGCAAGGTCAACGGGAAGCTGAAGGTGTTGGTGCACGACCCGCTGGACCTGGGGCTGATGGACGACCTTCGGTTCCGGCTGGACGCCGACTTCGAGATCGCCGTCGGGGCGCGGAGCAAGATCAAGGAGGCGATCGACAACCTGCTGAGCGAGGGTCGGGCGAGCATCGACAACGCGATGCGGCAGATGAGCGTGGACCTGCGGTCGCAGTCGATGGACCTGATCAGTTCGATCGACGTGGACAGCATTACCGCCGCCGCCCAGGCCGACATCTCCGACGACGACAGTCAGGCGCCGATCATCCGACTGGTACACCAGATCATCACCGAAGCGGTGAACAACCGAGCCAGCGACATCCACATCGAGCCGTTTGAGAACCGTGTGCGGCTGCGGTACCGGGTGGACGGGGTGTGCCACGAGCGTGACACGATCCCCAAGCGGACACAGGCCGCCGTCACCGCCCGCCTCAAGATCATGGCGGGTATGAAGATTCAGGAGAAGCGTATCCCGCAGGACGGCCGCATCAAGCTGAAGGTCGGCGAGGACATGATCGACTTCCGCGTTAGCGCCTGCCCGACCTATCACGGCGAGAGCGTGGTGCTGCGTATCCTGCGACCGGAGTCGGCGCGGATCGGCCTGAAGAATCTGGGGATGCGCGACGACACGTTCAAGACGTTTGACGACATCATCCGCAGGCCCAATGGCATCTTCCTGGTCTGCGGGCCCACCGGCTCGGGCAAGACCACGACGCTCTATTCCGCACTCGACGTGCTGAATCGGCCGGACAAAAAGATCATCACCGCCGAGGACCCGATCGAATACAACTTCAAGGGCATCAACCAGTGTCAGGTTAATGAAGGGATCGGCCTGTCCTTCGCCCGCATCCTCCGCGCCATGCTGCGTCAGGCGCCCAACATCGTGCTGGTCGGTGAAATCCGTGACCAGGAGGTCGGCGACGTGGCGATCCAGGCGGCGTTGACCGGGCACCTGGTCTTCTCCACCCTCCACACCAATGACGCGCCGTCGGCGATTCCCCGGCTGATTGACATGGGCATCAAGCCGTTCCTGGTCGCCAGTTCGATCCAGGCGGTGCTGGCCCAGCGGCTGGTGCGGATCTTGTGCGAGCACTGCAAGGAGCCCGAAACCAAGCCGAGTTCGCGGCTGATGCAACTGTGTGGGTTGACCCAACAGGACCTGGCCGGCCAGACGATCTACCGCGCGGTTGGATGCTCACGCTGCGGCAACAACGGCTACCGCGGCCGGCGGGGCATCTTCGAGCTGATGCAGATGAGCACAGAACTGCGCGAGTTGGCCTTTACGCGCGCTCCGGTCAATCAAATCCGCACCGCCGCGGTCAACTCAGGCATGCGCAACCTGTTGGGCGACGGTCGGCTCAAGATCCTTGACGGCGAGACCACGCTCGATGAGGTGGCCCGCATTACGCAGGTCGAAGGCGTGGTGGGTGAAGGCGAGGTGGAGGACGAAGAGGTCGCCCTCGCCTGAGTCCTCAAGGACCGCAACCGGCGTCCGCTGTCTGTGTAGTGATCGGTCAATCAGCTTTGATTCCATGGAGTTGTTGAATGTCAACGATTCATATCGACCGGCTGCTGGAGACCTGTATCAAACAGAATGCCAGTGACCTGCACCTGACCGTTGGCAGACCGCCGACCCTGCGGGTGCGCGGCCGTTTGGTTCCACTCAAGACCAAGGTCCTCGAGCCGGCCGATACGGTTTCACTGATGAAGTCGATTGCGCCCGAACGCTCACAGAACGAGCTGCAGGAAGAGGGCGGCTCAGACTTCGGCTTCGCCTACGGTGAAGATGCCCGATTCCGCGTCTCCATCTTCAAGCAGAAGGGACACGTGGCCGTCGCCCTGCGGCTGATCCCCAATAAATTGATGACGTTCGAGGAGATCGGCCTACCGGAGATCTGCAAGGAGCTGTGCCGGCGGCCGCGGGGACTGTTCCTGGTCACCGGGCCCACCGGCTCGGGCAAGACCACCTCGCTGGCCACCATGATCGACCTTGTCAACACGACGCTCGACCGGCACATCATCACCATTGAAGACCCGATCGAGTACTACCAGACTCACAAGCAGAGCATCGTCAACCAGCGTGAAGTTGGTGTTGACGTGCCCAGTTTCTCCGAGGCGCTGCGCCGGGCCCTGCGCCAAGACCCCGATGTCATCCTCGTTGGTGAGCTGCGTGACCTGGAGACCATCGAGGCGGGGATCCGTGCCGCCGAAACGGGTCACCTTGTCTTTGGCACCCTGCACACCACCGGTGCCTCAGGCACGATCAACCGGATCGTCGATGCCTTCCCGGTCAATCAGCAGGCGCAGATCCGCGTCCAGCTTTCAGTCAGTCTCATGGCCGTGCTCAGTCAGCAGTTGATGCCTCGGATTGACCGCAAGGGGATGATCGCAGCCTACGAGTTCCTCGTCGTCACCCCCGCGATTGCCAACATGATCCGCGATAACAAGACCTTCCGGATCGACTCGGCCATCCAGACGGGCAAGAAGTTCGGTATGCAACTGCTGGACGATCACCTGTGGTCCCTGTACTCGTCCGGCACGATCTCGCCCGAAGACATGATCGATAAGAGCAAGAACGCTGAGCAACTGATCGAAAAGGTGCACCGCGCCGGCGGCGCCATCGGCCGGATCGAACTGGACGAAGAGGATGTCGCGTAATCGTCGGGGAAGCTGAGCCATAGCCAAAGTGTGTTGCCGCCGCACGCTTCATGCCCCATTGGGGATTCCACACGCCCTATGCCGTGACCGCAGGCCGGCCCACAGCGCTGGGACGGGGTCCCGAGCTGTCATGTGGCGGCTGTGGGCCTGCCGATTGGCGTTAGTGATCCGGTTGGGTCTGATCCGGCTTGGGCCTGCCCCGAGGCGCGAAGGGTCACAGGGGAGGCTTTAGGCTGTGGATCAGCGGTCGGGACGGCCTCGGCCTATGCCAAATTCTATGTGTCCTTTTAATCCAATGCGGTTGGAGGGGTTGAATTGGCTAGGCCAGTGGATAATATACATAGGAATCCCACCTAGGCCTTGTATCCATTGCCACAGGCCACACGAGACAAGTTTGCTTAATGAGGACCCCGCTTGCCACGTAAATAACCTTGTTTGCGAGTCAAGTATTGCCAGACAGGCAGAAGGACATTGGACACTTGGATTTTGATATATCTGGGCATCGCCTTTGGGGCGCAATTGGGGCCAAAGAGTTGGAAGAGCGCTTATTGTGGACGGCTCAACGATAACGGCGCAGCCCGGGGACGGCGAGGCGGCTCATGGAAAGGCTGGTGGCGCCTCCGGTAGGACGGTGGACATGGCCTTGCCTGGACGGCCTTTGAACGACCTCGCCACGGGTCGGACACAGCCGCGAGCGGCCCCTGCGGATGGGCGGGGGCAAGATGGTCGGCCCACGACCGGCGGGGCGCGTGTCCTGCCAAGTACGGTTGGATAATCGAGTCAACTCACTCAATTGGATCAGCGGAGGACCTACCGCCATGGCCGAGACAAAACACCGAAGCATGCCTTCGATCGATCAGTTGAAGGGGCGGCGCATCGGCCGCGTCCTCACGAAGATGGGCAAGGTGACCCGCGATCAGGTCCACGAGGCGTTGAACGTCCAGAAAAAGCGGCGGGGGCTGCTTGGTGAATTGCTGGTCGAACTGGGCTACGTCACGCAGGACGACGTGAGCATGGCGCTGGCGGCTCAGCAGGGCATAGAGACGATTGAACTCGATGGCGTCGAGGTCGCCTCGTCGGTCCTCCAGATGATGCCGGCAGAGATGGCCCAACTCTATCAGATGGTGCCGGTCAAGCACGACGCCGCCAGCAACACGCTGACCGTCGCCCTCAAGAGCCCGGACAACTTCCGTGCGGTGGATGATCTTCGCCTGCTGATGGGCTTCAACGTCGAGCCGGTCATTGGTGCGGCCGAGCAGGTCGATCGGCTGCTCACCCAGCACTACGGCAGCGAGGACGAAGAGTCGCTCAGCTCACTGATCAATGACTTGGCCTCGGACTCAAAGCTCGAGGAGCTGAGGGATCGAGGCGAGTCGATCGACCTCGAGACGCTGGTCGAGGCGGCCGAGGACAACAAGGTCAAGCGGCTATTGAACCTGGTGCTGCTGCAAGCGATCAAGGACCGTTCCTCGGACATCCATTTCGAGCCGTTCGAGGACGAGTTCAAGATGCGCTATCGGATCGACGGCATCCTGTACGAGATGATCCCGCCGCCCAAGCATCTGGCGATGCCGATTGTCAGCCGCATCAAGGTCATGGCGAACCTGGACATCGCCGAGCGGCGTCTGCCGCAGGACGGTCGGATTCAGCTGTCGGTCGGGCAGAACCCGGTGGACCTGCGGGTGTCAGTGTTGCCGACGATGTTCGGCGAATCGGTGGTCTTGCGTGTGCTGGACCGCTCGAACGTGAAGCTCGACCTGGACAAGATCGGTTTGCGGCACGACGACCTGGTGCTGTTCCGTCAACTGATCAAGAAGCCCAACGGCATCGTCATCGTCACCGGGCCGACCGGCTCGGGCAAAACGACCACGCTGTATGCGGCGCTCAACGAGCTGAACGGCGTGGACGTGAAGATCCTCACCGCCGAAGACCCGGTCGAGTACGACATCGACGGGCTGTGCCAGGTGCAGGTGAACCCGGACGTGGGGCTCACCTTCGCATCGGCGCTCCGCAGCTTCCTGCGTCAGGACCCCGACATCATCCTCGTCGGCGAGATCCGTGACCTCGAGACCGCCCAGATCGCCGTTCAGGCGTCGCTGACCGGTCACCTGGTGTTCAGCACGCTGCACACCAACGACGCGCCCAGTTCGATTGCGCGTCTGCTGGACCTGGGCCTGGAGCCGTTCCTGGTCACTGCCACGATTGAAGGCATCGTCGCCCAGCGGCTGGTGCGGCAGATCTGCACCAAGTGCAAGGAGGCGTACGAACCCAGCGAGCGGCAGTTGATGGAACTGCAACTGACGCCCGACGACCTGGCCGGCAAGGTCATCTACCGCGGCCGCGGCTGCGAGGCGTGCAACCACAGCGGCTACAAAGGCCGCATGGCCATCTTCGAGATCATGATTCTCGACGATGAACTGCGCGAGCTGATTATGCAGCACGCCTCGACTCAGGTGCTCCGCATCGAAGCCCGCAAGCGCGGCATGCGTAACCTGCGGCAAAGCGGCCTGCTGGCGATCTACGACGGCATGACGACCATTGACGAGGTCGTCCGTGAAACGATTCTTGAAGACTAAAGAAGAAGCCGACACACGACGCCGAGCGTCCCGGGAGGACCTGGCCCAGACGACAAACGACAACCGGCGATCAGCAATAACAGGAGCTTGTCATGCCCACGTTCCAGTACGAAGCACTCAATGAGACGGGCAAGCCTCAGCGGGGCACGATCACTGCCTCCAACAGCGAGGAGGCGATTGCGCGGATCCGCAGCCAGGGGTACTTCCCCACCTCCGTCCGCGAGCAAAAGGTGAAAAAGGCCGCCAAGGCCGCCGCCGCCGCGACCGGCACCGTCAAGAAGAAGAAGAAGAGAAAGGCCACCGAGATCACGATCAACATCGGCGGTGTCGGCAGCAAGCAACTGACGACGTTCACGCGGCAACTGTCCACGCTACAGGACGCGGGCCTGCCGATCCTGCGGTCGCTGGCCGTGCTCGAGCAACAGCAGAAGCCCGGCTTGTTCAAGAACATCATCAGCACCGTGCACGAAGACGTCTCCGGCGGCTCGACCCTCTCCGATGCCATGGCCAAGCACCCCAAAGCGTTCGACCGGCTCTATTGCAAGATGATCGCCGCCGGTGAGGTCGGCGGCGTGCTCGACCTGATCCTCGTACGACTGGCCGAATTCATGGAAAAAGCGGCCAAGCTCAAGCGAAAGATCATCGGCGCGATGATTTACCCCGCCGTGGTGCTCGGCGTCGCCGGCGTGATCGTGCTGGGCATCATGCTCATTATCGTGCCCAAGTTCCAGGCGATCTTTGAGGACTTCGAGACCGAGATCCCCAAGCTGACCATCATGCTGATCAACGTTGCCGCGTGGCTGGGAGGCAACGGCTATGACGGTCAGGTGATCCCGGGGGCCGTCTATATCGCCTTCTCACCGCTCCTGTTCTTCTTTGCTATCAAGCTCCTGCGCAAGAGCAAATTCGGCCGCGCCATTGTGGACATGGCGTTCTTAAAGCTCCCTGTCGCCGGCAAACTGGCCGCCAAGGCCACCGTCGCACGCTTCACCCGCACCCTCGGCACGCTGATCAACGCCGGCGTGCCCATCCTCGACGCGATCATCATCACCCGTGACACCACCGGTAACTACATCTACCAGAGAGCGCTCGACGGCGTCCACGACTCGGTCCGTCAGGGCGAGAGCTTTTCCGATCCGCTCCGCCGCGCCAAGGTCTGCGACGCCATGGTGGTCAACATGATCGACGTTGGTGAAGAGACCGGCGACCTCGACAAAATGCTGGCCAAAATCGCCGACAACTACGACGACGAGGTGGACACCATGGTCGCGGCCCTTGTCTCGCTGCTCGAGCCGATCATGGTCGTGCTGCTCGGCGGCATCGTCGGCTTCATCGTGATCGCACTGTTCCTGCCCCTGGTCGCCTTGGTCACGCAAATGTCCGGTTGAGGTGCAAGTGAAGGGTAATGACGCTTGGCACAGGCCGCACAACGTCCGGGCACCGTAATGATGCGAATCTGCCGCCTGACAACCCGCCTCCTTGGACCGACCAGCGGCGCCGCTGACCCGGTGCCCGGCCGCACCGCTGTGGCCCAGCACGCCTGGGCCGCGATGACCCTGGTGGAGCTGATGCTGAGTGTCGCGATTGCTTCCGCAGTGTTGGGCGTCCTGGTCCTGGTCAGCGCTTCGCTTCGTGCCGGCATCGGCGAGGATCGCACCCGCCAAGTGCTGCTTACCCTGCACGACGCCCTGGCCACATACCGCCAGACCCATGAGACCGATCCCGCCGGCCACACCCACGAAGTGATCAAATTGCTGTTCGAAGACGCCGCGACCGCTCCGATCCTCGAATCCCTGTCGCGTGACCGTACCCAGGGCGCCGACGTGGTGCGTGACGGCTACGGCCGACCCGTGCGGTACCTGCCCCCGCCCCCGACGGCTCACGCCCGGGCGACTTCGTCTCCGCCGGTCCCGACCGCCGCTTCGGCGACCCCGCCTCAGACCAGCCCGACGAC
>JAZGCX010000218.1:0-2571 GCA_036477175.1 Phycisphaeraceae bacterium | reverse complement strand
GTCGTTGAACATTAAAAACTTAAAAATCTTCGTGTCTTCGGGGTTCAACCCGCCGGTCAGGATCGTGGCAGCGAATTGCGGCGGGTTGGGCGGTGTCCTACCCCTTTGGGGCGGACACGATGTAAGTTGCTCTTTGACAATTAGTTAGACGCGTTTCCCGTGGCGGACAGGGGGCGGGGGCGGACACAGGACGTGCGATGTGCGATCGGCGATGTCCAATGTCCGATGGGCGATCTGCGATCGGTGATGGCGGATGGGGGCTGTTGGCTTGGCGGTTCCACCGGTTGATCGCGGGGTCTGGTTGGGCGTCAATCCTCGTCGACGACGGCGCCGAACTTGCGCTGGCGGCTGGCGTAGGTGCGGATCGCTTGGTGCAACTGGTCCACGTTGAAGTCGGGCCAGCACACGTCGGTCACGTACAGCTCCGCGTAGCTGATCTGCCAGAGCAGGTAGTTGCTGACGCGCATCTCGCCGGCGGTGCGGATCAGCAGGTCCGGGTCGGGAAGGCCCGCGGTGTAGAGGTGGTCGCTGACGGTCTGTGGGTCGATGTGTTCAGGGTCGAGTGTGCCGGCCTTGACTTTTTTCGCGATGGCGCGGACGGCATCGGTGATCTCGGTGCGCGAGCCGTAGTTGATCGCCAGGGCGAGGGTCAGCCCGGTGTTGTTCTTGGTGATTTCGGTTGTGCGGTCGAGTTCATCGAGGACGGGCTGGGGCAGGCCCTGGCGGCGGCCGATCTGGCGGAAGCGGACGTTGTTGTCGATCATGGTGGCGCGTTCGGCCTGGAGGTAATCGACGTAGAGCTGCATGAGGAACTCGACCTCGTCGGCCGGTCGCTTCCAGTTCTGGATGGAAAAGCTGTAGAGGGTCAGCGCGTCGAGCTGGAGGCGGGCGCACTCGGTGACAATGGCGCGGACGGCGATGGCGCCCTGCTGATGGCCGAAGATGCGTGGCTTGCCGCGGGCCTGAGCCCAGCGGCCGTTGCCGTCCATGATGACGGCGATGTGCCTCGGCAGGGCGTCGTTGGGCAGACCGAGCCGGGCCAGGGATTCGGCCGTCTGCTCGGCGCGGGTGGGGGTGGCGTTGGTGGTGCTCATGGTTTGTTTGACGGTCGGCCCGTTCGGGCCGTCGCTAAACGTGTGTTATCGAGCGGTCAAGCGGATCAACGTCTGGTCGCGTCGGGGGCCGACGCTGACGATCCGGACAGGCACTCCCACATGCTCCTCAATAAATCGGATGTAGTCGCGGGCCGGCGATGGCAGGTCGTCGAACCGTCGGCAATGATCCACGCTGGTCCCGAACCCACTGACCTGGTCGTAAATCGGCTCAACGGCTTCCAATACGCCAGCGTCGGCGGGGAAGTTCGCCAAGTGCTGCCCCTGATACCGGTAGCCGACGCAGACGTTCAGATTTTCGAAGCCGGCCAACACGTCCAGCAGCATCAGGGCGAGGCAGCTTGCGCCGCTGACGGCGGCGGCGTATTTGAGGGCGACCAGGTCGAGCCAGCCGCAGCGTCGCGGCCGGCCGGTCGTGGTGCCGTACTCCCGCCCGGCTTCACGGAGGCGGTTACCGATGTCGTTGTCGAGTTGCGTCGGCATGGGCCCGCCGCCGACACGGGTGGTGTAGGCCTTGACGACCCCGACGACGTTTTTGATCTGGTGACCGGGCACGCCGGTGCCGCTGGGCACGCCCAGCAGCGAGCAGTTGCTGGAGGTGACGAACGGATAGGTGCCGTGGTCGATGTCCAGCAGCGTGGCGTTGGCGCCCTCGAAGAGTATCTTTCGGCCGTCGGCGATCGCGTCGTGCAGGAGCGTGGTCGCGTCGCAGACGTGCGGGCCGAGGATCTTTCCAAAGTCGGCGTATTGCCGGCACAGTGCGTCGGCGTCGAGCGGTTCAAACGGTTGGTCGCACAAGTCGGCCAGGGCGCCCAGCACACGGTTCTTGATCCGCACGATGTGGGCCAGCTTTTCGTGCAGGTGTGCGGCGTTGAGCAGATCGCCGACGCGGATGGCGGTGGTGCGCAGGGCCTTGTCAGCATAGCACGGGCCGATGCCGCGCCCCGTGGTGCCGATCCTGCCCGCGTCGCCGTGGGCGTGGCCGAGGGCGGCTTCGAGCAGCGCATCCTCAAGTTTGTGGTAGGGCAGGACAACGTGGGCGCGGTTGCTGATGCGGAAGTTGTCGCCGACGGCGATGTCCCGGCCTCGAAGCTCCTCGATCTCTTTGCACAACTGCTGGGGATCGATCACGACACCATTGGCCAGGACGTTCATCTTGTCGGGATAGAGAATGCCCGAGGGGATCAGGTGCAGGGCGTAACGGGTGTCATCGACCTGGACGGAGTGGCCGGCGTTGGCGCCGCCGTTGTACCGGACGACGAAGTCGAACCTGGGCGCCAGCAGATCAACAATCTTGCCCTTGCCCTCGTCGCCCCATTGGAGGCCGACCACGGCGCAGTGACCGGTAGCCAGATCGAGTGTGTCGATCGGATCGGGGTCACGTCGTGTGGCGGTGGCGGCCGCCGCGGTGGTGTTTGGCCGATTGGACATCGTGAAGACCTCGGGTGCACGGCGCCCA
>JAZGCX010000217.1:0-23141 GCA_036477175.1 Phycisphaeraceae bacterium | reverse complement strand
GGGAGGCGCAGGTAGCGGCCGAGGCGGGCGGCATGAACTGTTAGCCTGTCACCTGGCGTGGGGCGGTGTGGTGGCGTTGCTGCGGGTGATGGCATATCCTTGAGACAGTTGAGACTGACTTACATTGGGGTCGTCTTTTGAAGCACCTGACGTATCCGATCGTGTGTGTGTTGCTGTTTGCGGGCGGTTGTCAGTTTCCGGATCACCCAACCGTTCGGGTCGTGTCCGTCAGCCTGGCCGAGCAGACCGACGCCGGGGTCCGCGTGGAGTTGCTGATTGCGGTGGAGAACCCCAATAGCGTTTCACTACCGCTTAAGCAGAACAGGTATAGCCTGACGCTGGACCAGGTGGGCACATTCAGTTTCACCGACGCGGCGAACCGGACGCTCCCGGCCCGGGGCGTTCAGACGTTGACGATGGCCGCGGCGTTGGCGACCAACGGCCGTGATGTCACGGGCACGCCGTACCACGTCACGGGTTCGATTTCCTACGAGCCGCCGGGCGAGGTCCGCAAGCTGTTTACCGACGCCGGGGTGCCGCTGCCCGCGGTACAGTTCAGCGATTCGGGTCGGCTTGAGTGATTCGGTTGGTCCTGTCGCCTTAGCCCGTCGATGTTTTCGGCAAAGATAAAGTGTTTGCCATGAATGTTCTGTTTGACCAACGGCGGTATCTGATCCCGTTCCGGGCGACGCTGCTCCCGCAGATCTTTACGGATGTGCTGGTGATCGGAGCAGGTGTGGCGGGGATGCGCGCGGCGCTGGCGGCGGCCGAGGGCGACGGCGGTGGCCGCGACGTGATTATCACGGCCAAAGGCAGGCTCGACCAGTCGAACACGTACTGGGCGCAAGGCGGCATCTCGGCGGTGATGGACGCCGCCGAAACCGGCGGCGGCGATTCGATTGAGTCACACATCCACGACACGCTCACGGCCGGCGCGGGGCTGTGTGATGAGCCGATCGTTCGCGCGGTGGTGGAGGCGGCCCCGCGGCGGATTACCGAGCTGATCGACTGGGGCATGCGTTTCGACCGGGCTGGTGCATCTTCGAGCCGTGGGCCAAAGCCCCAGGGTGGTGACCTGGCATTCGGGCGCGAGGGCGGACACAGCTTTGCCCGCGTGCTGCATGCGAACGGCGACGCGACAGGACGGGAGTTGGCGGTCACGCTCGAACGTCAGGTCCGGCAAAACGAACGCATCCGCGTATTCGATGATTGCTTTGTGCTCGACCTGATCACGGCGGACGGCTCGTCGCCGGGCAACGGCCAATGCGTCGGCGCGATCACGCATCACCCGAAGTACGGCCTGCAGATGATCTGGGCGGCGGCGACGATCCTGACCTCCGGCGGGGCGGGGCAGGTGTATCGCGAATCGACCAACCCGGCCGGGGCGACGGGCGACGGCCTGGCGATCGCGTACCGCGCCGGCGCGGCGGTGGCGGACATGGCGTTCATGCAGTTCCACCCGACCACGCTCTATGTCGCCGGCGCCAGTCGATCGCTGATCACCGAAGCGGTGCGGGGCGAGGGGGCGCTGCTGATCGACCGCAACGGTCACCGCTTCATGCCGGATTACCATGAGCTGGCCGAGTTGGCGCCGCGGGACGTGGTGAGCCGGGCAATGCTCGAACAGATGGCCAATACCGGTTTCACGAACGTGTACCTCGACTGCCGGCCGATCGCCGAGCGCTTTGGCGAGCGGTTCCCCGGGATCAACGAGCTGCTGCGTAAGTTCAACATCAATCCGGCAACCGACCCGATCCCGGTTCACCCGTCGGCGCATTACATGATCGGCGGCGTGCGCACCGATGCGTGCGGTCGTACGAACGTGCGCGGGCTGTACGCGGCGGGCGAAGTGGCGTCAACCGGATTGCACGGGGCGAACCGGCTGGCGAGCAATAGCCTGGCCGAGGGGTTGGTGTTCGGCCAGATCGTCGGGCGAACGTGCTGGGAGATGTTGGAGGTTGCCGGCAGCGCCGAACGCAGGCCGCTCAAGGTGGTCAGCGACATCCAGACCAGCGAGCGTGCGGAGCTCGACCTCGCCGATGTGCGGTCGAGTCTGCGCAGTGTGATGTGGCGTCACGTGGGTATCGAGCGGACCGGCGACCGTCTGTCCGAGGTGCAGGAGATGTTCGACTTCTGGGCCCGGTACACGCTGGACAAGATATTCGACGATCGCAGCGGCTGGGAGGTGCAAAACATGCTGCTGGCGGGCGCGCTGATGAATCGCGCGGCACGGTGGCGGACCGAAAGCCGCGGCGTGCACTTCCGCCGCGACTATCCCGACCTGTGCGAGGCGATGCGGGTGCACGACCTGTGGGTGCGCGGCGCAGCCGAACCAACGCTCGTGCCCGTCCGCAAAACCGACTCGGCTGTCACCTCATCGTGTCAAACATGAACGCCTGTTGATGCTTGACGTTACAATCTCCGCGTGAGCATGCGACGGATCAACGGTGTTTACGTGGCGGACACGGCCCGCGTACTTGGTGAAGTGGAGTTGGCCGCCAACGTGAACCTCTGGTACGGCGTGATCATCCGCGGCGATGTGGCGCCTGTGACCATCGGTGCTCGAACCAATGTGCAGGACAATGCCGCGATTCACTGTGACTGGGATGAGCCGAACGTGATTGGAGCGGATGTCACGATAGGCCACGGCGCGATCGTGCACGGCCGGGAAATAGGCGAGGGCACTTTGATCGGCATGGGCACGACGGTGCTGGCCGGAACAAAGATCGGCAAGAGATGCCTGATTGCCGCGGGGGCGGTCGTGACGCCGGGCTTCGTCGTGCCGGACGGGATGGTGGTGATGGGCGTGCCGGGAAAAATCGTGCGTGAAACGACTGATCAGGAGAAGAAATACTTGAGTTGGAGCGCGGCGCGTTACGTGCAGGAAGCGAAGTTGCATCACGAGCAGCCGGCGGATGTGCGAGTGAAGCCGTGGGGAAGGTGATCGGTGGTTCGATGAGGGCGTCAAGCGGCTTTCTTTCAGGATGGATAACGATGTATTTGTTTCCTGCGATCGACGTGCGTGGCGGCCGGGTCGTTCGCCTGTACCAGGGTGATTACGACCAGCAGACGACGTATGGCAGTGATCCGGTTGAGCAGGCCCGCGTGTTTGCTGAGGCCGGTGCGACGTGGCTTCACGTGGTGGACCTCGACGGCGCCAAGGCGGGCCACTTGGTGCATCGAGACGTGATCCAGTGTATCTGCCGGGAGACGAAGTTAAAGGTCGAAGTCGGTGGGGGGGTGCGATCGGAACAGACCATTGATGACTTGTTGTCCCTGGGCGCCGAACGGGTGATCCTGGGCACGGCCGCGTTACGGGACTGGGATTGGTTTGCACATTTGACCGCCAGCGTCAACTATCACGGCCGACTGGTACTGGGGTTGGATGCGAGAGCCGGCAAGGTGGCGGTCAGCGGCTGGCAGGAACAACTGGAAGCGACCGCCGTTGAAATCGCACAAAGGGTCACTGACTGGCCGCTGGCAGCGATCGTTTACACCGACATTGCAACCGACGGCACACTCATGGGGCCAAACATTGAAGCGACGCGCCGGATCGCCGAGGCAACCCGGGTTCCCATCGTCGCTTCCGGCGGCGTAGGCAGTCTCGATCACCTGCGCGCGTTGCGACAGTTGCCGATCCAAGGCGCCATCGTCGGCCGGGCACTATACGACTGTGTATTTACCATCGACGAGGCACTGACACTATTTGAAGCTGATCAAGTTGAGCCTAAGTAATCACTTGACATCTTGTGTTTTTATTTCACCCAGCCATCTTCCGAAGCACATGATGGGGAAGTAGAGGCGGTAGAGGTGGTATCGGAGGTAGAATACGCGGGGGAAGCCGGTGCCGGTGAAGTAGGGCTCGTCCCAGGTGCCGGATTCGAGTTGGGTGTCGCACAGCCATTGGATGCCGCGTTGCACGGCCGGGTCGTCCGGGCCGTAAACGGCCATCAGTGCCATGGTGCCCCAGGTGGTCTGGCTGGCGGTGGCCGGGCCCTGACCCATCAGTGAGCTGTCTTCGTAGGTGTCGGCCGACTCGCCGAATGAGCCGTCTTCGTTCTGGACGCTGCGCAGCCATTGGCCGGAACGCTCGACCCAGGGCACGGTCATGTCATGGCCGACCGCTCTTAGGCCGCACAACGCTTGCCACGTGCCATAGAGATAGTTGACGCCCCATCGGCCGAACCAGCATCCTTCGGGCTCCTGTTTGGCGATAAGAAACCGGATAGCCCGTTGCACGCAGGGCTCTTTGGGGCCGTAGCCGTGGTGGCCGAGGCATTCGAGCGTTCGGCCGGTGATGTCCGGGCAGGAGGGGTCCTGGATGGCGTTGTGGTCGGCAAAGGGGACGTGTTCGAGCAGGGGGCGCTCGTCGGTCCGGTCGAACGCGGCCCAGCCGCCGTCGTCGTTCTGCATGGCCAGGACCCACTCCACGCCGCGCTTGGCCGAGGCGACGGCGTCGTCGCCGCCGATCCGCTTGAGGGCCATGGCGACCATGGCGGTGTCGTCCACGTCGGGGTAGAAGCCGTTGTTGAACTCGAAGTACCAGCCGCTGGGATCGACCGGCCGGTGCACGTTGGCGATCCAGTCGCCCGGCTCGCGGCATTCCTTGCTCACGAGCCAGTCGGCGCAGCGTTGCATCGGTTCGGACTCATTGTGCAGGCCCGCTTCGGTCAGCGCATAGGCGGCGAGGCCGGTGTCCCAGATCGGGCTCCAGCACGGCTGAATGCGGATCTGTTGCTTGCGGTGGTCGTGGATCATCAAATCGTTGAGGTGCTTGTGCGCTTCAACGACGAGCTTGTGATCCTCACTGTAACCCAAACACCGCAGGGCGATGAGGATGTAGACCATCGGGGGGAAGATGGCGCCCAGGCCGTCGGACCGTTCGGTGTGCTCAATGAGCCAATCCTCGATCCGCTGCAGGGCACGTTTGCGCAGGGGGGTCATGCCGGCGCGGTCCACCAGTTTCAGCACCCGGTCCATTGACATGAAGAGCGTGCCCCAGGTGCGGTGCGTATCGCCGTTGGACATCAGCCGGTGCCGGGCACGCTCGTCGAGGTACAGTTCGTCAATGCACTTGTTGGACGGAACCCGCCGGATCGGGCGGTGGCTGGTGACGATGGCCAGCGGCGTGATCATGGTCCGCGTCCACGCGCTGACGTTATCGAGGCTGAAGTAAAACCACTTGGGCAGGAAGACGATCTCCGGCGGGATGGAGGGCACCGCGGCGTAACGGATCTGGCCGAGCGCGGCGAGGTAGAACTTGGTGAAGGTGGTGCACATCTCGGCCCCGCCGAGGCTGCGGATCAACGCGCGGGCCCGCTGCATGTGCGGGGCGTCGGGCGAATCGCCCATGAGCTTCAACGCGAAGTAACCCTTCACCGTGGCGCCCAGATCGGGCTTGGCGCCGGGGTACTGCACCCACGCGCCGTTGGGCTGTTGGAGGCTGCGCAGATAGTTGGCGATCAGCGGCAGACGGGGGTCGTCTTCCTGCTCGATGATCCACTTGAGCAGGATGTACTCGCTTTCCAGGATCGAGTCGCCTTCGAGTTCGGCACACCAAAAACCATCCGGGGTCTGCTGCTCGAGCAGGTTATGTACCGCCCGCTGCAGGCGGCCCTGGACCCGGTCAGCCATGCCCGGCGGCCCGGTGGTCGTTGCGGCCCGGCCAGGCGCCGGTGACGACACCACCGCCCGTTGAACTTGCGGGCCATCCCTGTCGGCATGACGCTGGGTCATCGACGGGCCGGCGTCAGGCAAACCTGAGTTGTTCATTCCAGGTCAATCCCGCCGCGACGCCTTTTGGTCAGCCCGGCGGCCAGGGCCGACCATCCAGCGGAAGGGGCCCGCCAAGCATCGCGGACTGGTTCAAGATAAGGTAACAAGGCTAGCACAAGCTTATCTGCGGTTCAACAATCCCGCCATGGGCCGTGGCCGGTGCCAGCACGTATTCCCGCTATGTTGAATCGGCAGAGCCAATGCGTACCATTACGCCAATTGCACCGTCATCGCACCGATGTGTTACGACCGACCCGGATCAGCGCTGATCGGAGGCAGCGTGCATCGCCCGATCGCGGCGACAAGCACAATCAACCAATGAGCGACCAGAGCAAGGCAGCGGGCGAGAAGCCTAGTGATGCGTCTGACGACGGTCCGGTCATGCCGCCATCGATGTCGATGCCCGCTGATGCGCCGCCGCCGCCGGCTGTCGCCGCCAAGCCGCTGTCTTTCGGCAGGCAGATGGTGCAGCTAGTGGTGATCCCGGCGGTGATCGTGGTGGTTTGTGTGGGGGTTGTGGCGCTGCTGAGCGTGCTCATCGTCGTGCCCGACAGTATCGACAGCTACCTGCTGAAGCTCCGCGCGTCCAGCGGTGTCGGCAGGTTGCCCGGTGGCTTTCAGGACCCGCGATACAAGGACAAGGCGTTGGCGGCGTACAACCTCGCCCAGATGATCCCGTCGATCGAGGACCCCACCCAGAGGCAGCGGATCAGCCGCGAGCTGATCGACATCCTCGATCACAACGTGGATGAACAGGAGGACAATCTGCAGTTCTACCTGCTGATGGCGATCGGGCAGCTCGGCCGGGAGGGGGGGCTCGACGCGATCCTGGCACGGTTTGACTCAGATCGGCCGATGGTGCTTGAGGGCGCGATTGGCGCGGTGCTGAGTTGGCCGGACCCGGACAACGCGCGGCGGGCGATCCCACAGCTTGTTGCGGTGCTTGGCAGTGCCAGCTCGGTGGTGCGCAAGGAAGCGGCCGCCGCGCTGGGCGCATTGGCTCGGCCGGACGATCCCGGTGTGATTGAGGCGCTGCGCGAGGCGATGACGTCGGTGGGTAGTGGCATGCGGGAGGTGAGGTGGAACGCTGCCGTGGCGGCAGCCAGGCTGGGCGATGAGCGGGCCAGCCACCGTGTGGCCGAACTGCTGCTGAACCGTCAGGCATTGGCCACGCTGCCGGCGGCGGAGTCGGGCCCGGACGCCCAACGCACCATGTCCCAGCCGATGCAGGACCAGATCATGATGAGCGTCCTCGCAGCCGCACGGACCATGACGCACCCGGTCGTGCGGGATAAGATCAGGCAGATTGCCGATAACGACCCTAGCCTGGCGGTCAAAAGCGCCGCCAAGCAGGTGATCCATACATGGGACCAGGGGGCGCCGTAAATTGCTATTATTGCCGCTCTTGCCAGGGGGTGCGCGGCGAGGATAGGCTCGACGAGGTCGCCAAATCATGGCTGAAACCCATCAGGAAGTTGTCAAGGTCTGGATCGCCCCCGGGTGTATTGTGTGTGATGCGTGCGAGACGGATTGCCCGGAGGTGTTCGACGTGCAGGAGGAGAACTGCGTCATTCGGCCTGAGGCGCAGGGCCCCGAATTTACCAAGCCGCTGACGCCGTCAATCGAAGTCGCAGCGGAAGGGTGTCCGGTCGACGTGATCAAGTTCGAAACGATCGAAGTGGAGGGCCCCGCGCCGTGGGCCGGCAAGGAGGAGGAGGTCGCGGCGACGGCACCGGCAGCCGCTGGTGCGGCCGCGTCCAGGAAGGCCGGGCCCGCCATTCCTGAAGGACCGCCCGACCCCAAGTGGGCCGGCCTGTTGGCGACTAGTTACACCAGTGGCAGTCGATCGGCCGGCGGCCCGGCGGTGCGGGTGCGGCGGGCGGCCAAGGCGCCGGCCGAGGCCATCGCCACCGCACTTCCCGCCAGTGCGCCGCCCGATGCGGTGGCCGCTGCGATGGTCGGCTCGGGTTTTGCCCGTCCCATGCCCACCGTGGCCGAGCGCATCCGCATGAAGGCCGGCGCCCTGGCCGGCACCGTGGACATGACCCGCAGGCAGTTCGCCCTGGCGCTGACCATCGCGTGGGGCGCGATGGCGCTGATCGGCGGGACGGTGCTTGCGGCCCTGCAGTCGTTTATGGTGCCCAAGGTGACCAAGGAGCCGCCGAGTATCTTCGGCGCCGGTAAAATCAGCGACTTCCCCGATGTCGGCGTTTACACGCAGTTCAAGGCAAGCAACGGCGTCTGGATCGTCCACCTGGCCGGGGGCACGCTCATCGCCCTCAGCGACATCTGTACCCATCTGGGCTGTATCCCCAACTGGTGGCCGAACGACTTGAAGTTCAAGTGTCCGTGCCACGGCTCGGGCTTCTACATGAATGGCATCAACTTCGAGGGACCGGCGCCGCGGCCGCTCGAACGGTTCAAGATCAGACTCGATGGCGAGTTCGTCGTTGTGGATAAGTCGCAGACGTTTCGCGAGGAACTAGGTCAGTGGGATAACCCCGACTCCTATGTAACCGTGTAAAGCCCGGTGCTTGCGGCTTCACGCTCGTTAGCTACGATCGTGGCGACATTGAGCCAACCCCCTGACGTTTAGGGGGCGCGCGACGATTCAAAGACGGACCGTATCGGATAAAAGCCGCATGCTCTCAGGAGTTCTTAACTACATTCGATCCACGCAGGTCTGGGGGTCGATCTTTCGCCACGGCATCCCGCGCGACCGCCGCACCCGCGTCATGGCGGTGATGAGCAACGTGTTCCTGCACCTGCACCCGGTCGCGGTGCGCAAGAGCGGGATCCGCCTTTCATTCACCTGGTGCATGGGCGGGTTGACGTTCTTCCTGTTTCTGGCCGAGACGATCAGCGGCGTGTTGCTCATGTTCTACTACCGGCCGGTGCCGGAGTACGCCTTCGCCGACATCATCGTGATGCGTGCGGCATTGACGCTCGGGCTGTTGCGGGAGATTCATCGGTGGGGCGCCCACGCGATGATCATCACCATCTGGCTGCACATGATGCGGGTGTTCTTGACCGGTTCCTACAAGCCGCCGCGCGAGTTTAACTGGGGCGTTGGCGTGATCCTGCTGGTGCTAACGCTGTTGCTTTCATTTACCGGCTACCTGCTGCCGTGGGACCAACTGGCGATCTGGGCGATCACCGTCGGGTCCAACATGGGCAAAGCCACGCCGTTTTTCGGGATGCAGGGACCGCTCAGCGACCTGCCGCAACTGCCCGGCGGGATCCCGCTGATCACGACCAAGTCTGACGCTGCGTTCCTGCTGCTGGCCGGGACCAGCGTCGGCGAGAACGCGCTGCTGCGCTTCTATGTGCTGCACTGCATCGCGCTGCCCCTGGCCGCCGCCGTGCTCATCGCCGTGCACTTCTGGCGGATCCGCAAGGACGGCGGTATCAGCGGACCGCTTTAACCAAGCCGCTTGACTGCGACCAGCTCAGTCGGGTCGCGGCTTACTTCGCAGGATCATTCGTACGGCACCGGACGGAACCATCCCCATGCTCAGCAGCATCGTCCTCACCCTGGCGACCGACGCGGCGCCGCACGCCGACGCCGGGGTGATCGAACGGTTCAAGGACCTGGTCAACGCGCTTTCGTCACCCCAGCTCAGCCTGCCGTTTTTCTTCCTGCCGCTGTTTGTTTTCATGCTCGTGCTGTACAAGAAGTGGACCCGGCCGGTGGTCGCCGTGCCGCTGGCGGCCATCTTCTGCCTGGTCTACTTCGGCAGCATGGCCATTGATCCCAATTACTACGGGATCATCGCCAAGCCCGACAACGTGCCGATCACGATGATGCTCCTGGGCATCGGCTTGTGCCTGTGGGTCGCGTTTCGGCAAGCGGCGATCAACGACGATCGCATCTTCGCCGGCAAGCCGTTGATCGAAGGGGACAAGGACGACAAGGTGCTGGTCTGGCCGGACCTGGTTTACACCGAGATGATCTGCATGGTCATCGCCTCGGCGGTGCTGGCGATCTGGTCGATCCTGCTGCGAGCGCCGCTGGAATCGCCCGCCAACCCGGCAGGGCCCCCCAATCCCTCCAAGGCCCCGTGGTACTTCCTCGGCCTGCAGGAAATGCTCGTCTATTTCGACCCGTGGATGGCCGGCGTCGTCCTGCCCGGCTTGATTGTTACCGGCCTGATCGCCATGCCCTACATGGACACCAACCCCAAGGGCAACGGCTACTTCACCCTTAAGCAGCGGCCGTTCGCCATCGCCGTGTGGCTGTTCGGCTTTCTGATCCTGTGGGTGGTCCTGATTGTGTTCGGCACGTTCCTGCGCGGGCCCAACTGGAACTTCTTCGGGCCTTACGAGCACTGGGACGCCACCAAGCAGGTGCCGTTGACCAACGTCAACCTCAGTCAGTACCTGTGGTTCAAGTGGCTGGACACCGCCGAGCCGGCCAACCCGTTCGTGCGGGAGTGGCTGGGGATCGTGCTGATCCTGGGCTGGATCTTCGTCCTGCCGGTGATCCTGGCACGCACCGTCTTGCGCCGCATGTACGAACAGATGGGCCCGGCCCGGTTCTACGTCATGGCCTTCCACCTGGTCATCATGGGCCTGCTGCCGCTCAAGATGGTCCTGCGCTGGACCATGACCCTCAAGTACTTCATCTACCTGCCCGAGTTCAACCTGAACCTGTAAGGCCCATCACCGCGATGCGATGCATCATGGGAATCGGGCGAATCATCGCCTCGCGGCTGTGAGTTGAACATAACAGGCATTATCGGACCTTAAGCCGGGCTCAGGCGGCTGCTGCCCGCATCGAGAATCTGCACCCGCCGGCCGTCGAGCCGGACCCGGCCCTCGGCGAATAGCCGGATCGCCTGGGGATAGGCGATGCACTCTTGCTCGAACACACGCGCGGCCAGCGTCTGGGGCGTGTCGTCCTCCCGCACCTGGCAACACCGCTGCACGATGATCGGCCCGGTGTCGTACGTCTGGTCGCACAAATGCACCGTGCAGCCTGAGACCTTGCACCCGGCGGCCAGGACCGCCTCGTGCACCCGCCGGCCGTACATCCCCTTGCCCCCGAAGCTCGGCAGAAGCGCCGGATGGATGTTGATCACCCGATGAGCATAGTCGTCCGGAATGACCAGCAGGCTCAGGAAGCCGGCCAGGCAAACCAGCTCGGCCTGCACGTCACGGACGAGGCCAAACACAAGGTCGGAGAACTCGCCGGGGCTCTTGGACCGCTTGCGTGGCACGACAAATGCCGGCAGATCAAGCTTACCGGCGCGTTTGAGCCCGTAGGCCCTGTCGTTTGAGCTGATCACCGCGCTGATCTGCGCGGGCAACTCGCCGCGATTGATCGCGTCGGCGAGGTTCGCCAGCGTGGTGCCGCCGCCGCTGATCAGCACCGCCAGTCGCAGTGGCTCGCGGTTTGTCCGGCCGCCGGTTCGGGTCATGACGGTACGATACGCTGCGATGCCGGTGCCGCAAAGAACCTTGATGGCCCACGGAAGGCTGATCGCGTTTGCCGCCCTGCTGCCGTGCCTGGTGGCCGGTGCATGTTCGAAGGTCGATCCGCCGCCGGGCGTGCAGCGGGTCACGATCAGCGGCCGCACGTTCACACTGGAACTGGCGTTGGATGACGACGCACGGTTCGGGGGCCTGTCCAACCGTGCCGAGATCGCCGCCGACGGTGGGATGCTGTTTGTGTTCCCTCAGCCGCGGCCTCTGAGCTTTGTCATGCGCCAGTGCCTCGTGCCGATCGACCTGATCTTCCTCGACGCCGGCGGCCGGATCGTCGCGACGCACGCCATGCAGGTCGAGCCTTACGACACGCCCGAAGCGCAACTGACCGCTTATCCCAGCGAGTGGCCGGCCCAGTTTGCCATCGAGCTGCGTGGCGGCACGCTTGACGCTCTGAACCTGACCACCGGCCACCGGATCGACTTGCCCACCGAGGCCCTTAAGCGGCGCGCCCGGTGAGTCGATGAAACCCCAGGCGCCGTGCCGCCGCCTTGAGTTGTCTCAGGTCAGGGATCCGCCGGATGCGTGAGAAGTCGCTGTTTCTAATTGGTTCGACACCGCAGGCTCTCGAAGCCGGCTATGTTAAGCAGGCGCTTTCGATCTGGCGTCAATCCCATCATGCCGCCGCCCGCACCGCCACGTTCGAGCAGGTCCTGACCGGCGGGATCGACCTGAGCGGCTGCGGCGTCGCTTGGGTGATCATGGCGGACGCGAAGGCGTCCGACTTCTACGCGCTCATCGCCGCTCTGCAAGACCGTCACCTGCCCACGATGCTTACCCGTGCCGACGAAGAGCAACGGCTCGGCGCCGCCTTGGAGGATGGTGTGGTGATCGGCCCGCCCGACACGTCGCCGGCCACGCTCTGCGCCATGCTCGCGGCGCTGTGGAGCCAGGCCGGCTCGTTCGAGGCGCTCGAATCCGAGTTAAAGCTCGTTCGCGCTCACGATGGCGGGCTGCGCGGCCAGATCGAGATGATAGACGAAGAGCTTCGCCTGGCCGCCCAATTGCAAAGAGAGTTCCTGCCGACGACCTTGCCCCGGATCGGACAGGTGGACTTCCGCGTGTTGTTTCGACCGGCCGGCTACGTCAGCGGCGACATCTATGACGTGGCCCGCCTCGATGAAAAGCACGTCGGCTTCTTCATTGCCGATGCGGTTGGCCACGGCGTCCCCGCCGCGCTGCTTACCATGTACATCAAGCGGTCACTGGACACCAAGGACATCGACACCGCCGCCGAAGGCAACTACCGCATTGTTCGGCCCGACGAGGCCCTGGCACGACTCAATCACGACATGTGTCAGCAGCAATCCGGCAAGGTGCGGTTCGCCACCGCCTGCTACGGCGTGATCAATTGCCACACGCTCGACCTGACCATCGCACGCGCCGGTCACCCCTACCCGATGCTCTTCCGCGCCGACGGCTCAACCGACATGCTCGAACCCGATGGTCCGCTGCTCGGTGTCTTCCCCGACGAAACGTTCGAACTGGTCCAGACCCGTCTGGCCCCCGGCGACCGCCTGCTGCTCTACAGTGACGGGTTCGAGCTGGCGTTCGCCGCCGCCGAGGCCGCCGCCACGACCGGTCCCGCCCCCACCGCGGGCAAAACCAGGCAAAGAAGCGACGACTATATGCACCAACTGCGCCAGATGGCCGACGGTTCGCTCGACGAGGCGCTGGCGTGCATGATCCGAAGGCTGGATGTCCAGGCCGGGTCACTTCACCAAAGCGATGATCTGACCGCCTTGGTCGTCGGCGTCGATCGTCACAGCCCCAACCAGATGGACGAGTCCACCCGCCGGGCGTGCAGCGCCGCGGCTTGATGAGACGCCCGGGCACGGAAGGTTCTGTTGTCGTTGGCGTCTATGTTTGCGCTTCGACGACGGCGGCGGTGAGCACTTCGGTGATCTGGAGGATCACGTCCTCTAAAGGCGCGTCGACCTTGGCGCCGGCGGCGCGGGCGTGACCGCCCCCACCGAACCGCTGTGCCAATCGAGCCACGTTGATCGCACCGGGACCGGGCTTGCTGCGGAAGCTGAGGCGGATCGGCCGGTCCGCTCGACCCGAGCCATCCGTGGCGCTGGGCGACTCGGTGATCAGCACGACCATCTGAACGCTGGTCACGGCCTGGGGCACGTCCACGAAGCGTTCGGTCTCCTCGTCCACCGCGCCGGTCTCGACAAAGTCCGCCGCGCGCAGCGTCATCACCGCGACGCGCCCGTCGGCCAGCAGTTGCAGACTGTCCAGCGCGCGGATGAGTAGCGCCAGCTTCTCAGGTCGCTCGGCCTGTTCGATCTTTCGGTACAGCTCGGCGTGATCCACCCCCTGCCGCAGCAAACGTGCCGCCAACTCGTGCGTTTGAGGTCGCGTGTTGGAGAACCGGAACCAACCCGTGTCCGAGGCAATCCCGACGTACAGCGCCTCGCAGACGATCGGATCAAACGGCAGCTTCATTTCATCGAGCAGTTGTGCCACGATCTCACAGCACGCCGCCCCTTGGGCATCGATGTAGTGCCACCTGGCGGGCACGTCGCCGTTGAGGTGGTGGTCAATGATGAGTGTTCGGTCGGTCCAGCCTTCGAGTTGCGGGCGTATCGGGGCGAGCTGCGCCCACGCACCGGTGTCAAGGACGACTACCAGGCCCGGTTCTACCAGGGTGTCGCCGTCCTGGTGGACGCGGACAAGCTCCGCGCCGCGCAGTTGCATCAGGTAGGCGGGCACGGGCGGCATCAGGCAGGCAGTGGCGCGCTGACCTGCCTTGTGAAGCGCCACCGTCAGTGCCAGGACCGATCCGAACGCGTCGCCGTCCGGCTTGGCGTGCGTCGTGATCAGCACCCCGTCGCCGCCGCGGCGGATCATGGCCGCAACCTCGGCCAGCTCGATGTTGGATCGGTAGTCGGTCAAACGGTCACCTCGGATACCAGGAGTCCAGCCACAGATTAACACGGATGGACACGGCAAGAAAAACAGTAGCAGAGCCAGGGATTAGAAAACAGCAAAGTCAGCGTCGGTTACATGCCTGTTCTTCCGTTCTCCGGCTCGTTTGCCCTTGTGTGCTCAGCATCCGTGTTTATCTGTGTGTATCCGTGGCTCATTGTTTTGGCATGATCCCGCTGCGGCGGCGGTGTCGTTGAGCAGCCCCATCATGTGCCATTGTCGGGTCAGGCTGACATCCCGCTGAAGTTGCTCCTTGAGCGCCTCGCCGCCGGGGAACCGATACTGGTCGCGGATCCAACGATGGAATCGGACGCTGATGGTTTGGCCATACAGATCGGCATCGAAGTCGAGCAGGTGCGCCTCGACGGCCAGGCGCGTCTGATCGAAGGTGGGCTTGATTCCGACACTCAGCGCAGCGGGGCGGTCGGTGCCATCGGGCAGCTCGACGCGACCGGCATAGACGCCGTCTGCGGGGATCAGTTGGGCTTCGACCGCGTCCAGGTCGAGGTTGGCCGTCGGCACGCCGATGGCCTGGCCGCGCTTCTCGCCGCGAATGACCGCGGCGGTGAGGGTATAGGGCTGGCCCATGCAACGTGCCGCTTCGGCGACCCGGCCGCGACCGACCAGCCAGCGAATCAGGGAACTACTCACAATGGGCGTGAGCCGGTCGTCGAATTCGACCGTCACGGGATCGACGACGATGGTCTCGAACCCGAGGCGTTTGCCGGCAGCGCGGAGCAGGCTCACTTCGCCGCGTCGGCCCTTGCCAAAGCGGAAGTTTGCGCCCTCGACGACGGCGCGTGGCCGGTGCTCGGCGGCGAGCGTGTCGAGAAACGCCGCCGGCTCGAGCGACAGCAGTTGCGGTGTCGGCTTCAGCGTGACCACATGGTCCGCTCCCGCCCGGCGCAGCGCGTCCATGCGAGCGGGCAGGCTCATCAGCCGTGGCGGCTGCGTGCCCGGTCGCAGCACGGCCAGCGGATGCGGGTCAAACGTCATCGCCGTCAATGGCACCCCCAGCGCGTCGGCGGCGGCGCGGCCTCGGGTGAGGATCCGCCGGTGACCCACGTGTACGCCATCGAAAATGCCGATCGTGATGACCGCCGGTTCGGGCATAGGCATCAGGATAAATGACGAATGACAAATGTCGAATGACGAAGCAATTTCCAATGACCCCAGGATCAAGGCAAAGTGCGTTCCCTGCGGTTGGCGCTGGGTCAGTTGTCGTTGGAATTTGTCATTTTTTCATCATTCGACATTCGTCACTTCAAAAACCCCATGACCTCGTTGACGTTTTCCCTCGAGCCGATGATCAGGGGCGTGCGTTGATGCAGGGAGGTCGGCGGGATTTCAAGGGTACGGACCTTGCCGTCCGTGGCGGCGCCGCCGGCTTGTTCGGCGATGAAGGCGAGCGGGTTGGCCTCGTACATGAGGCGGAGTTTGCCCTGGGGGTTCTTGGCGGTCGGCGGGTAGAGGAACACGCCGCCTTTGAGCAGGATGCGGTGGAAGTCGGCCACGAGCGAACCAATGTACCGCTGGCTGTACTGACCGCCGTCGCTCTGGTCCTTCGCCCATTGGAGGTACTTCTGATAGGGCTCGGGGAAGGTGTGACAGTACGCCTCGTTGACGCTGTACTGTTTGGTGTGGGCGGGCATCTCGATGTGCTCCCGCGTCAGCAGAAAAGCGCCGTACTGCGGGTCGAGGGTGAACATGTGCACGCCGTCGCCGGTCGTGTAGACCAGTACGGTACTCGAGCCGTAAACGACGTATCCGGCGGCGACCTGCTTGGTGCCGGGTTGAAGTACGCTCTGGTTGGTGTCGCGCTCCAGTTCGGGCCGTTGCAGCACCGTGAAGATCGTGCCGACCGAGACATTGACGTCGATATTCGATGACCCGTCCAGCGGGTCGAACATGACGATGTATTTGCCGCGAGGATCACCCTCGCGAAGGATGCGTGCCTCATCATCCTCTTCGCTGGCGACGATGCCGACGTTGTGCCGGTAGCCGAGCGTGCGGACCAGCGTGTCGTTGGCGATGCGGTCGAGCTTCTGGACAACCTCGCCCTGAACATTGGTCGAGTCGCCTTGCTCCGCGTCACCCCACACGTCAATCAGGCCGGCCCGACGGACATGGGAGGCGATGATTTTCGTCGAAAGCGTGATCGCGCCGAGCAGCCAACTGAACTCGCCGGTCGCGGTCGGAGCGCGCTTCTGGCCTGCGACGATGTGCTGCTCAACCGTGACGATCCCACCGTCTTTTATGATGGGCATTGGACGGACCTCTTTTGATCACCCGATGACCGGTGGTGCCGGTTGCGCCACCAATCGATCGTGGTGCGCAAACCGTCTTCTAATGATATATCGGCCTGCCACCGGAGCCACTTTCGGGCACGGGTCGTGTCGAGGCAGCGTCGTGGCTGGCCGTCGGGCTTGGTCGCGTCCCACTCGATGCGGCCCGCAAAACCGCACAGGCCCGCGATCAACTCGGTCAGCCGCTTGATGGTGATCTCCCGCCCGGTGCCGAGGTTGATCGGTTCGGGCTTGTCGCATTGCTCGGCCGCGCGGACGAGGCCCTCGGCGGCGTCATCGACATAGACAAACTCACGCGACGCCGAACCCGTGCCCCAGCACGTGACCGCCTCATCGCCGCGCTCGGCGGCTTCGACGCACTTGCGGACCAGCGCCGGGATCACGTGCGACGTCTGCGGGTCGAAGTTGTCGTAAGGCCCGTAAAGGTTGACCGGCACCACCACCGCGCTGGCCAGACCGTACTGGCGATTATAGGCGTCGAGCATGACGAACAGCGCTTTTTTGGCCACGCCATAGGCCGCGTTAGTCTCCTCTGGGTAGCCGTTCCACAGGTCGTCTTCCTTGAACGGGACGGGCGCGAACTTGGGATAGGCGCAGACCGTGCCGGCGTGGACGAACTTGCGGATGCCCCGCTGCCGTGCCTGCTCGATCAGGTGCAGCCCCATGGCCATGTTGGCGAAAAAGAACCGCCCGGGCTGTTCGCGGTTGGCGCCAATGCCGCCGACTTCCGCCGCCAGGTGGATCACAATGTCGGGCCGGGCGTCGTCGTAGAGACGGGCGGCGTCAGCCTCGCGCGTCAGGTCGTAGTCCCTGCGCCGCGGGACGAACAGATGCTCGTCGCGCACCCCCCGCTGTCGAAGCCGTTCACAGACAAACCGGCCGAGAAACCCCGCCCCACCCGTGACACAAACCCGTTGTCCGGCGAGTTCCAGCATCAGCCTGCTCGGCGAGACGGGATCGGCACATCGTGGCCTGCGTCACGCAACGTCTTTTCGCGCTTGGCCAATTCAAGGTCGGCGTCCACCATCATGTCCACCAGTTGCTCAAAGCTCACCCGCGGCACCCAACTGAGCTTTTCTCTGGCTTTGGCCGCGTCACCCTGGAGCACGTCCACCTCGGCCGGACGAAAGTAGCGCGGGTCAATCTCAACAAAGTCCTGGTAATCCATGTCCAGTTGTCCAAACGCTCTTTCGCAGAACTCGCGGACCGAGTGCGTGATGCCCGTGGCCACGACGTAGTCATCCGGTGCCTCTTGCTGGAGCATCAGCCACATCGCTTCGACGTAGTCGCCGGCAAACCCCCAGTCGCGCCGGGCGTCCAGGTTACCCATGTACAGCTTGTCTTGCAGGCCCAGTTTGATGCGGCCGATGGCACGGGTGATCTTGCGCGAGACGAACGTCTCGCCCCGCCGCGGGCTCTCGTGATTGAACAGGATGCCGCACGAGGCGTGCAGCCCGTAGCTTTCGCGGTAATTGATTGTGATCCAGTGTGCGTAAACCTTGGCCACGCCGTACGGACTGCGCGGGTAGAACGGCGTCGTCTCCCGTTGAGGGGTCTCGACGACCTTGCCGAACTGTTCGGAGCTGGACGCCTGGTAGTACCTGATCTGGTAGCCGCAGTGGTCCTGGAAGTCCCGCACCGCCTCAAGCAGCTTCACCGCGCCCACGCCCGCCGTCTCAGTGGTGTAGATCGGCTGGTCGAAGCTGACGCGTACATGGCTCTGAGCGCCGAGGTTGTACACCTCCGTGGGCTTGATTTGGCGCACGAGCCTGGCAAGACCGTTGGCGTCGGTCAGGTCCGCGTAGTGCAGCCGCAACTGCGCACCGGATTCGTGCGGATCATGGTACAGGTGGTCGATGCGATCGGTGTTGAACGTGCTGGCGCGGCGGATCAGCCCGTGCACCTCGTACCCTTTTGCCAATAGGAACTCGGCCAGGTAACTGCCGTCCTGTCCGGTGATGCCGGTGATCAAAGCTCGGTGGGACTTGCGCAGCACTGCACTTCAGCATCGGCTTACCGCTTACCGCAGCGACGAACTTTACGCAGATGCCGATAACATGTCAGTGGATCAGCGAATAGACGAGGATGTTGGCGTTGATCTGCTTGGCGTTTTTCAATTCGTTGCCCCCGCAGCAGCAACAGCCGCCACCGGCGTTGCCCGTGTCGTTCAGGCCAAGCGGTGAAAAGACCGCCGCCAGCCGCCCCCCCATCTCCAGGCCATAGATCGCCCCCCCGCCGCTGCCCTTTTTCACCTCGATCCGCTCGATGTCATAGATCGTGTGGAACATCGGGTGGTCCAGGCTGATCGGCTGCATCGACTGGTCGGGCAACACCTCGGCCATCACCCGGCGGTAACTGACGGCCCAGTCCTGATTGGAACAGCCCGCTGACGCCAACAGGAACCCGCCCCGGTTCAGATACGCTTTGAGGTTCTGCTTCTCGGTGTCCGAGAGGGTAAAGCCATCTTCGCCAGTCATAATCAGCAACGGGAACTCAAAGATTTGCTCACTGGCCAGGTTGACCGGCTCCAGCGTCCGCTGCATTTTGATCCCGGTCTCCCGCTCGACGGTATCGAGAAACCCATCGGCGAAACACCTGCTTGTCATCCCCCCGGCGTAAACCAGCCGACCGACCCGCACGGGCGTTTGTTCCTCCTGTGCCTTTGTGATGTTGTCGGACAAACCATAAAGCACCAGAACAACAGTACACGAGAACAAGAAATGTTTGATTCGCACGGTATTGCTCATTTGCTAATCTCCCGCTCTCTCGCTCTCCTGCTCCCTTACTCCCCTGCTCTTTTCGCTTCATTCAAACGGTCGAAATATCGGCTGACCAGGTCACGATACCTCGGCGGCACCTGTTGCATGATCGCATCGGGCTGGTCGGTCTGCACGTCCGACTCACCGGTCCATTCATGGTAGGCCGTTGTGGCGCGCGGCTGGTCGGGACCGGGCTGGGCGTCGCCCTGGGTGCCGCCCGATCCGGCCAGCAGTGCCCGTAGCAGCCGCCCCAGCACCGCGTCGAGGGCCCCTGTGTCTACCAGTGCATCAGCGTTGATCCGGAGCAACCAGCCGCCGAGTGTGCCGTCGTCCGACACGCCCCCGTGCCCAAAGCCGAAGCCGCTGCCCAGACCGGTGCCGGGCTTGAACCCTTCGCCGGGGTTGGGGCACGCACCGCCTTCGCACAGGCTCAGGTGCTCCAACAGGTCGGCCAGTGCTCGAAGCGCCTTGGCCACCTCGTGCTTGCCCTGTGCATCCTTTTGGTCCGCCAGGGCGCGGCACTGCGCCGCCAACGCCTGGGCCTCCTGGCGAAACGCCTGCACCCGCTGGTCAAGCTGTTGAAGCGGATCGACGAACTGCTGCCACTTCTGTCGGTCCCAGCCGTCGGCCTCGGCTTGTCTGGCTTGTTCGACCAGCGCGGTGCTCTGCTTTCGGATCTGTTGGGCTTCGTCGGCCAGCGCTTCGAGCGCCTCGACCAGCCGAACCAGGTCCGGGTCATCAAGCCGGCCGCTCATTTGCGGATCGACCGACGTGTCGTCGCCGGCCGCCTGCGGTTCGCGATCGTCCTGTTCGTCTAACCGATTGTCCTGCGCTTCGGGGAGTGGAGGCGGCGGACGCGGACTTGGATTGATCGAAAAACGCTTTGATCTGGCCCCATTGGCTTCAATCTGAAATGTGATCGGCTCACGCACCGACAGCAACCGCCGCTCGAATTGCCCCGCCTCCACGCCCCGCATCGGCCAGCGGCGCAGCGCCTTGCCTTGGTTATTCACCTCCACCAGATCGGCGGTGGGCGGCACCTTCCCCGACAGCGCAGCCCACACCGTCACGTCATCGCCCTGGATCGCCTGTTCAGGATCGATCCGCACGTCGAACTCGGTCAGACTGATCGGCGGGTGGTCGCCGAATGGATTGACAAACCGCAGCAGCCCGCCGGTAATCAACCGCGGCTGAATGAGGCACGCAACGACCCAAACCACCGCCACCATCCACAGCCAGCCGGTCTCACGCCGCGCCGACTCACGGTCGATCAGCACATCCGCATCGACCCGGTCCATCGCGCCGTGACCCTGCTGCACGCTTCGTTTTGCCAGTTGACCGGCCAGCGACGGGTCCTTCTGCTCGGCCAGCGCCGCCAGCCACAATGCGTTGATCAGCGGGTTGGTTCGCAGCCCGTGATGGTGTTCAAGCGTACGGGCGTCTTGCAACGGCTGGCGTTGCGGATCGTCTCGGTGCGGCCGCGACAGGATCAACACAACCGCCAGCGCAACCGCCAGTGTCACGACTACCGCCAGCCGCAACGAACCCGGGATTGGCCATGTCGCGTCGATCAACACCACGACCAGGCCTAATGCCAGCCACGTCGATGCTGATCGCAACAACCGCGCTAACCACACAAACGCACGACGCTTTTGCCCAATCCACTCCAGCGTCTGGCGGATCGGGTCAATCCGCGTCGTGTCTGCCAAGACCTGCGTCATGCTGATGTCCCGGTGACGAAGTTCTGTGTGATTGTACCGTCATTCCCCGCCATCCGGTTCGATCACAACAGACTGTTTCGCCTTCTCAGCAGCCATTCAAGACCAAAGAAGCCGGCGATCAGTGCAAACACCATCGGCCGGTCAAAGACGTACCGTGTTTTCGTATCGGTGATACGAGCCTGGCGCAGCGATTCAAGGTAGTCCAGAAGGAACCGCCCTTGATCGAGCCCCAGGCATCGGCCGCCCGTTGCCTCGCTGATCTGGGCCAGCACCGCCGGCCGTGCCGACGGATCGCGCAGCTCCTCGGACTGGTCATAGACCGCCAGGCGACCCGTGATCACCGCCGGCTGCATGGTTGGCGTCGAAAGCACCACCTGATGCACACCCGGCGTCTGCGGCCGCACCGTCGCGATGTAACGCGATGACTGCTCCGACCGACGCACCAGCGCCACGTCCTGCGCCGTGCCGTCTGGTCCGATCAGTTGCAGCGCCGGTGCAAAATCCTCGGTCTCGGCGTAACGCGTGGCGACCGTCACTTCCACCGGTTCGCCCGGCTCAACCGCCAATCGGCTCATGCTCAGCGTCACCGACTGCCCCGGCAGGAACTCGCCGCCCGTGGCCAGCCACCGGATCGCCTTTGCCCAGAACACCTGGTACACCGAGTCGTACTGGCCCAGCGTGCTGGGTAGAAACGCCCACCGCCACAGGCCCTCGGTCAGCACCGCCAGCACGCGACCGCTGCCCACGTTCTGCGTCGCCACCGCCGCCATGGCCGGCCCGTCGTCGCCGCTTGACCGGTTGGACGCCTGACGCAGCAGCACGATCGACGCCGCCCGCTCACGCTGCACCCGCGTGGCTGCGAGCATGTCCGGCAGTTTCGTCAGCACCGCGTCCATGCTGCCCACGTCCTCGAACTGCAACAGCGGACTGGTGCGGCCCTGCGGCGTCAACCTCAGCGCCAAATCCCGCGCTGTCTGGCGGCCCCACTCGACCGGCTCGACCCCGGCGAGCACCTGTTGCGCCTTGCGACCGGCTGCGTTCGATAAATCAAACGGTCGGCCGCGAGCCAGGACTAACGCCCCGCCCCGCTGACGCACGTAGTCTACTAACCACTGTGCGCGGTGGCCGCCGAAAAACTGCTCGACGCCCCTGCCCAGGACCACCACGTCGTACTGGTTGAGTGTCTGGGGCGTCAGCCCCTGCAGGTCGGCGTCGCGCTGCGTCGTGTCGTCGCCGGTGATGGTGACCACGCGTCCACTGCCGAGTTGGTAAACCGCCGTCAGCTCCACCTGTGCGTCCTCACGCAGAACGCGCGCCAGGAAGCGCGTATCCCAATACGGCCGGGCCTCGAACAGCGCCACCTTGATCTTGTCCGGTGACACCTGAAGAAAAACCCACCGGCTGTTGTTTTCCTTGTACCGTTCCTCGTCTTCGGGCTCGCGGCCCCTCGCCGTCGCAGCGTCTGCCGGCAGCAGCGTCGCCGACACGCGGTAGCCGTGGATCGTTCCGGCATGGCCATCGAGTTCGCCCGTCACGCGGAACCGCAGCTTCCGACTCGTGGCGGCGTCAAACGTCAGTTCACGCGACTCGACGAGCCGGCCTTCGTGCAGCAGGTCCACCCGCACCCGCCGGCCGTCGAAGCCCGTCTGTGTCACCGTCGCATTGATCCAGGTGGACTGATCAGCCAGCAGGAAGTCGGCATCGGCCCAGGCACTGAGCGCGATGTCCTTGCCCCGGCGCGCCGACCCGACGGGCACGGCGAAGAGCCGCCAACCCTCGTTGGTCATCCGCGACGCCAGCCCCGGATCGCGGCTGTGACCGGTATCATGCCCGTCGCTGAGCAGCAAGACTACCCCCTTAATGCCATCGCCTGAACCGTCGCGCGACCGGGCCGTTCCCATCGCCTGCACCACGGCGCCAAACAAGTCCGTGCTACGGCCGGCGGGCGTTGTCGCATGGACTTGGTCCAGAGACGCCGGCGCAAGCGCCTGGTCGAAACTGAACACACGCACGTCTGCCGCTTCGTTGAGTTCGGCCTGGTACGACGGAGCAAGCCACGTCCGCTTCAATGCCTGCCATCGGGTGATCGGTTCACCGCCGTGTTCATCGTCCTGCGGCGCGGGGTTGGCCTCATCGCGCTCGGCCATGCTCGCCGAGGT
>JAZGCX010000216.1:0-23939 GCA_036477175.1 Phycisphaeraceae bacterium | reverse complement strand
ACGGGTGAATATCTCGTAGAACCGCCACATCTGGCCCAGGTCGAACCAGATGCACACCAGCGCCATCGGCAGCGTGATGGCGGCGACGAAAAGGCTAAGCCGGCCGATCTTGGTCAGGCGCTTGATTCCAAACACGTAAATCAGGCAGGACAACAGGAACGCTCCGCCCGACAGACCAATGAAATAAATATAGGCCGACACGTGCAGTCCCCACGGCACGTAGCTGCCGTAGTTCGCGAAGGCGTGTCCGTAAGTGAAACGTTGGTAGACCCCGACCAAGCCCCAGAGCAGCAGCCCCAGCCAGGTGATCCACAGGATCGTCTTGACGCTCTTATGCATGACGGGAGCTCCCTTACACGAGGTAGAAGACCTTGGGTTCGGTTCCCAGTTCTTCCTTGAGTCGCATCATGCGGCTGGAGCCGACCAGATCGTGCACCAGACTCCGCTCATCGTTGTAGTCCCCGAAATAGGTCGCCCCGCCCAGGCAGGTGGTTACACACGCCGGCAGCATGCCGCTTTCGATCCGGTGCAGGCAGAACTGGCATTTGCGGGCGTTGCCCATGGGTGAGGCATGCTTGCCCGGGTGCCGATTCCACTGCTTGCCGTACTCGAAGCTCGGCCGCGTTTCGTAATCCATCACCTCGGGGGTCTGATCACCGTAGAACCCGCCGAAGTCCGACGTGCGGGCGTTGTACGGACAGGCCGTCAGGCAATACCGGCAGCCGATGCACAGCTCGTAATCAACCGCGACGATCCCGTCCGGGCGCTTGTATGTGGCCTTAACCGGGCAGACGGGCGTGCACGGCGGGTTGTCGCAGTGCATGCATGGCCGCGGCGTAAATCGCTTGCGTACGTTGGGGTACTCGCCGATCTCTTCCTCGACCACCGGTCGGTACACCACGCCCGGCGGCAGATTGTTCTCGGCCACGCATGAAACGGTGCACGCCTTGCAGCCGATGCACTTTTGCAGATCGATCACCATGACCCACTTACGCTGCTGCACCGGCTTTTTCATCGCCCGTTGCAGGTCCGCCATCATGCGTTCGAGGTTGTTGCCCTCGGCCAGGGCTTCAGGCTGGTCCAGCACATGGGCGACTTCGTCCCGGGCAACCTCCGCCGCCCGGCTTGGCAGTGCCGCAAGGAACGCGGCGGCCCCACCCGCCGCCGTCAAGGCTCTGGTCAGGAACTGCCGCCGCTGCTCCTGGAGCGACTCGGGCTCCTTCGAATCGGGTTCCTGTGTCGTGCATCGGGGTTTCATAGCAGAGCTCCTGCGAGGCGTACGGATCAGAACTCGAAAATCAGATTCAACTTCAGCGTAAAAGTCGGTTCGCCGTGCTCAAACGGCTGTGAGATCCAGCTCTCCACGGCGACATGTTTGTGCAGAAAATAGATGAACCCTGCGCTGCCCAGCCATTGCTCCTCGTCGTCGATCTGAATCAGATCGAAGCGCAGCATCATGTCGCGCTCGAACACTTGGATGGTTTTGTCCAGCCCAAAGAACGCCGCGTTGTTGTTCTGCTGCAAACCGTAGCCCGCATGGGCGCGAAACCATCCAAAATCGTGGCTGATGACGCCAAACTTGAACGCCTGGCCGACCTTGTCGCGATCGGTGGGCGTTACCGCAATGTTGGCCGCCCCGATCGCAAAGGCTGGCAAATCTTCCCAGGGCTGGATGGCGTACTTGGCTTGAAAGACCACCGCGCTTGGCTCGCCTTCGCCCAATCGACCGTCGGCGCCAAACTCGAACCGGTGCTCCGAGAACTGAAGCCCCGTCTTAAAACCGATGAACAAATCGGCCTGTTTCTCGTCGGTCAGGTTTACAAAGCCCTGAAAGACGATCTGGCGGTGCCCGGGGGTGTCGGCAGTGGGGATGTTGTTCAGGCCTGTCGAAGTCGCCAAACCCTGAGCCGGTGCCAGGAGCGTGGCCAGTGCGCACGCCAAGACGCCGCCAGCCAAAGCTGACCTGTGACGAATTTGGGATTGAATCCTGGTCATGGTTTGCCCCTGACCCAAAAGGCTGATCGATCTACACGCGGCGGCGGACGAGGCCAGCCTTTGGCTTCTTACGGCCGCGACGATTTGTCCGGCTCGTTTTGGCACGCGTGGTGGCCAGGCTGGCCGTTGCCAATCGCTTGGTCTTGCACCTTCGCTTCACGAATGCAGCGACCTCTGCCAGGGTCACTTTTCGCAGTTCGGCCTCGATCCTGCGTCGCTCGACCTTCCAGAACGCATGTGTCGGACACAGACGCTTGGCCGGACAATCGGCCAGTCCCAACAGGCATCGCGGTAGATACTCTGGTCCTTCGATCGCTTGCGTGATTTGGAGCAGGCTGATTTGCTCTGGGGCACGTGAGAGGGCGAAACCGCCTCGATACCCGCGCTTGGAGTGAATCAGACCGGAACGGCCCAAGTTGTGCAGGATCTGGGACAGGTATGGCAGGGGGACACCGATGCAGGCGGCGATGTCCCTAGCCAACGTCCATCCGCTGCCAACTCGCCCAAGGCAGCCGAGGGCGAGGATCGCATAGCCGGTGGTTTGTAAGGCCGAGAGCATGTCGGTGCCCCTTCCAACATTTTAGGACCATAATATCTTATTATCCGTTTCCTGGCCGCGTTGTCAAGAATTTTTCTCCTTGCCGACACAAAAAAGTGAACCCGCGGATCATCGCCGGGTCCCCCAAGAGGCAAACCCACCTTGTCTATCCAGCGGCAGTGGGTTCTATGTGTTGTTCGGAACAGCAGTTATAGCCGCGTCCGGATTGCGGATGGCGAGCTATCCATCCTTCGCTAACATCGCCTTCCAAAACGCCAGGCCGCGCATCTTCCCCGCGATGACCGCGCTTGGCGTGGATCAACCCGGGACGAACCAAGGCATGCAGAATCTTTGACAGATAAGGAAGTGGAATCCCCGCGCGGGAGGCAATGTCCCTGGCCAGGATCCACTGGGTGCCGGACCTTTCAAGGCAGCCCAGTGCCAGAATCGCGTAGCCGGTGGTCTGCGATAATGAGAGCATGGCGGGCGCCTTATCATCAGATAAGAAGATATGGTTATCTGATTACATCGGGCCTGTCAACCAGATTCTTGAATTCGCGGTCACAAAATCATCTAAGTGTGCAACCGGGCTGGCCTGGTCAGGCCGGAGACGCGTCGGTTGGCTTAAACAGTCTGTCGAGGGGCATCCGGCGACCGGCCCGGAAGTTTATTGTAACCACAGCTACATAAGCATGTTATGGTTATAACTGCAAATCATGGCCGATCGGGTAGGGCCGGCTCTGCGGGCGAGCTGCGAAAGGTCCGAGGATCAGGCGGACTCGTTCAGCTTGGCGATCGGCATCAGCGATTCAGATTGGTTGAGGATGCGAGCAGCGGTGGCTCCGATGCCGCCGTCATGGGCCTTTGCACTTCGGCCGAACGACGGGATTGAGCCGGTTGCCGTGACGATGTTCAGCGACGCTGCCAAGACCGCGACCATCTGCTGCTCTTTTGAGAGGCGCATCGGCTGATTGTTCTGACCGGTCAGCCTGACGCGCCGACGCGGCTTGTCCGTGCGGCGGTCATCCGAATCCGGTTGGGTCCGCGAAAGGTCTGCTTTATTGGCCGGATCAGATTCGCCGGCTGTGGCGATGGTCGTTGGTAAGGGGTCGGATCGCTGTGTGATGGATGCGATAGCCGACGCCGGCGCGCCACCACCCGAATTGTCGAAGCCGAAGTTGTTCTGCAATATGCTGAAGTCGGCAAACGTGACGAGCGCGTCACCGTTGAAGTTGGCGTTTGCCCAGCCGCCGGCCAGGCCAAAGTTGTTTTGCATTACGGTGAAGTCAGCAAAGCCGACGATGCGGTTAAGGTCGGCGTCGCCGAACGCGGTGCCGAGGATGGTTTCAACCATGAAGGTCAAATCGTCGGCGTCGGCGTCGTTGTCGCCGTCCAGATCAAATGCCGCATTGCCGAAGTTCGTGGTCAGCAGGTCGATGTCGTCGGCGTCCACGTCGCCGTCATTGTCGAAGTCGCCGGGCAAAAGGATATTCACGTTCAGCAGATACTCACCGAAGCCCGATTGGGCGAGCGTCTGAATCGTGTAGCTGCCGGTCAGGGGCGCGGTCAGAACGACCTGCGCGTTCCTGCCGTCGAACGAATCCTCATCGCCGGCGATCGGCAGTCCGTTCGGTCCGATGACCACCAGCTTCGGGTCAAGGTCATTCAACGGCGTGGCGGCCGGATTGTCGAATAAGGTCAGCGTGTTGATCGAGACGGATTGGCCGGCGGTCAGATCGATCAGGTACAGATCGCCGCCGGGCTCGACATCGAATACCACGTCGAACTGATGTACCTCGTCAAAACCCCCGCCCGGACCGGTGGTGCTGTTCAGCGGGTTGCCGTCGAGGTCTTCGATCGATCCGCCTTCAGTGGACCCGTCGAGGGTGAGCTGGTACATGCCCGGCACGAGCGGCGCGAAGCCCGGGTCAATCAGCAGGTCCACGATCGTGCTGCCGTCGAATGACGGCGCGAAGGGGATGGTGACGTCATCGCCGGCACCGCCCTCAAAGATGGCATTGGAGCCGGCCTCAAGCAGCAGGTAGTTGGTCGGGTCGAGCGCCGAGAAAGAGCTGATCAGCTCGGAGAACTCGATCGTGATGTCGGTGATGTTCAGGTCGTTGGTTGTTCCGGCCGGCGGGTTGATCGACACAACCGTCGGGCCGATGAGCGCCGGGTCGAGTGTGCCGGTTGACAGGCCGAACGCGATCGAGTTAAGCGTGTCTTCGACGCCGGTGAACCCTTCAACGGGCGTGAACAGGTCGTCGCCGAAGTCCACATCGATGTCGTCACTGGTGCCGAAGACCCCGTCGGGTCCGACGCCTGCGTCGTCGAGCACGCCGTTGCCGCCTCGGTCCATGATGTTTGGCGTGACGTTGCTGTTGTCGGTGTGCCAGTTGGCGAAGAAGTGGCCGGCCTCGTGGGCGGTGATATTGCCGACGACCTCGCCGATCACGGGGACGATCGGCACGCCCCCGGCCCGCGGGATCGTGTTGATCGAATCCCCGCCGGAGGGACCAGACAGCAGGTCCAGCAGCACAACCGCTGTTTCGGCTGTGTCGAAATTCCCCACGTCGATTGTCTGGGCAATGCCGAGGGTGGAGATGCCCAGCTCCGCGATACTGCCGCCGATGATCACGCGGCTAACGTTGGGCTGGCCAAATGGGTCGGCATCGTCGCGGCTGTTGAGGATATCGATGTCAAACTGGCCGGGAATACCGCTGGCGTCGAAGTCACCGTTGTTGCCGAACAGGCGGAGGTCGGTGGAAAGAGTCTCCTCGACGGTGCCGACGATCGCATCGATCACCGCGTCCAGGTCGACGACCGGGTCCAGTCCCCAGCCGGGCATGAACGACGACAGCGGCGATAGGTTGGCGATGCCGATTGCGCCGAAGATGGACGTATCAATCGCGGCACCGTCGAAGTCGAGGAAGAGGACCTGTTCGGTTCCCACGGGTTCCGCTTCGAGCACGGGCCTGAACACGCGCAGGTTTAGCGTGTACGCCCCGCTACCGCCGGAGACGCGGACGTAATAGGTGTCCGGCGTGTCAACGACCCACGACAGCGCCGCGTTCCCGCCGCCCGGCAGCGGGGAAACCGTCGGGTGGATGAACGTGGCGTCCTGATTGGAGCCCATCAGCTCGAAGCCGCTGCTGTTCTGGAACGACAGCGTGGTCGCACCGCTACTGACGTTGGCGCCGATGATGTCGCCGGCATCGAGTTCAACACGGAAAAAGTCCAGGTCGCCGCCGCTGATATTGCCGGTGATGTCCACGGCGGTGTCCTCGCCGGCGTCGAAGCCCAGCGGGACCGGGTTGGCCGTGCCGATCGAGTTGTTTGGCTCGGTTTCTTCAGTGACGCTGGTCAGGCTGGTGAGCCCTTCGCCCGCCAGGGGCGCAGCCGGGTTGGGTGGCGGGGCGGCAACGAGTTGGGCGGCCAAGTCCGCAGTGGTGACGCCGATCGGGAGAAAAGCTGTCAGCGCGGCGGGATGAGGTTGGATAGATTGGGCGGCCGCGTTCGCTTCGTTCGGCACCCGTCGTGCCGCGTCTTCGGGCGGCGCATCGAGCGGTAGGGGGGTGGCCCTGTCGACCTCCGCGTTTGGGACAAAGGGGCCGGCGTACAACTCCACGTCGTCAACGAAGAAGTTGGTGACCCCAAAGCCCTCGGTCGTTGCCCCGAACGACAGGTTGTGGGTTGCACCGTCGGCGAAGCTGCTCACGTCAAGAACGATCTGTGTGTACAGGAACACGCTCAGGTCGTTCGCCGAAAAGACGGGGGTGCCGTCGATTTTCACGTTAAAGAAGTCGATGTTCGTCCCGCTGGCGGCAGGGATTTCGAAGAAGAACGTGAGCGTGGCGGTGCCCGTGGGGAACACAATGTCCTGGTCAACAGAGGCGACTTCCGTTGCCAGGAAGACACCACCGAACCACGCCCAGAAGTTGCCCGAATGGGGACCGGTTCCGTTGCCGGTTCCGCACGACAGGTCGCAGATCGGCGTGCCGAAGTTGGTGGAGAACTCGTTCCAGGCGCCGCCGAACGGTCCCAGCTCGAAGCCGCCATCGACGACCCGGTTGACGCCCGGGCCCAGTTCGTCGCCGAGATAGCCCAACGCTGTGTCGGTGTCGTTGAGGCTGCGCAGGGGAACGGTCGGGTCGTCGTTCGGTTCGGTGTCAAAGGTTAGCGAGTCGGTCACGATCATGGCGTAGTTGCCTTTGACCTGCGCACTCAGCCGCAGCGTGTAAACGCCGTCGGCCGGGACGAGAAAAGAGAGGACCGCCAGGTCGTAGTTCGCAGCAACCACACCAAGCGGGTCGGGCGCCGTGGTGGCCAGCACGGTCGTGCCGTCCACGTCGAGCAGCTCAAGCAGCTCATTCGAGAAGTCGGTGCCGTCCTGGCCGGCCAGGATCACGTCGATCGACCGACCCGCTTTGCCGGTCAGATCGAGCGTGTATTCATCGATGTCGGCAGAGGCAGGGGCAAGGGCCACGGGCCCAGCGACAACCGATTGGATTGGGCCATCTGTAAGTTCTTGCTTGGCCTTTTTCACCGGCGTGAGCAAGACCAGCGGATTGGATGCGGTTGGCGGTATCTTCGCCCCTGGCCCGTCGCCCGTGGGCTCTTGCTTATGCTTTAATGAAATCAGGTTCGCCGACGCCGCACCGAGCGCGAACGGGATCGGCCGCAGCACTTCACCGGTAGCGACCGCCAGTCCGACGGGCTGACCGATGGTCGGCACCGAAAACAGTTGACTGCCGGCAGCGTTGAACTTCCGCAGCGTGTTATTCCCGGCGTTGGTGATAAACAGGCTCAGGTCATCCGCTTCCTGGGGGTCAACCGGACCGTTGCCTGGCCGCGTGTCACCGGTGAAGTTCAAGTTCGGATCGAACAGCTCCGAATCGTTGTTGTCGAGTATGGCCATCCAGCCGAACTCATCAGCCGCAATGTTCACAAACTGTTGCGTGCCGGAGTTGACGTCGGTGAAAATGATTGCAGTGTCGTTGACCGCCACGTCAACAGGCGAGAACCCGATGACACTGCTCTGGCCAATCAGCGCGCCGGATGAACTGAGGTGTTGGATCGTTTGTGAATTCGGCTTAGGCACCAGGAACGTGCCATCGGCCAACACCTCAAAACCGACTGGATAGAGCAAGCCGGCTACGCCAGTGTCGTTCGGCACCGGGATGAAGTTCAGGAAGGTGCCGTCCGGGGCGAACTCGACCAGCCCACCATTGATCCCGTTATTGCCAAGGTCCAGGGACACGAAGATGTTGCCGGTCGGCCCGAGTTCGACGTCGGAAAGCACACCGGTGTCGAAGATTGGGTCGTCGATGATTCCCTGAACGGTGCCATTCTCGCTGTACACTTCGACCATGCCGCCGACTCCGCCGGCGTCGCGCGAGGCGACGTACACCAGGTCCCCGGATGTGGGTATGGCGATGTCGCTGCTGCCGACCACGGCGAAACGGCCCGACCCCAGCCCGATGAATGAGTTGTCGATCGGCAGCTCGTTGCCATCGTCACTGTCGCCGACCTGGGCCTCTAACGCGGCGTTGTAATAGATGTCCAGCGTAAAGGTCGAGACGCCATCACCCTTGACACGCACCTCGTACAGGCCGTCCGATGCAATCGCGGTGGCGGGCAGCACGGCCGGCTCACCGGGACCGGGCGCAAAGAACAACCCGCTGACACCCGGCAGCTCAACACTGAGCGTGACGGACGGGTCGTCGGGCGACGCGACGGCTGAGATCGTCTGGCCGGCCTCAGCAAAGAACTCGAAGCCCTGACCGTTTGGGTCCGAACCGATCAGCCCGGTGTTGCCTTTGCTGACGGATATCAGCGCACCCAGCGGGTTGAGCCGCACGAAGTCGTTAGCTGTGGTGGCGGCCTGTTCGACCGAGACGTTGACGACAGGATCGTTGCCGATTACCCCGTCCGACAACCGGTAGAGTTCATCCACCAGCGGACTGGCCGAAAGCAATAGACGTGGTTCAAGCGGCTCAAACAGCGGCAAGTCATACCCATCGCCAACCATGTGACCCACCCTCTTCGGATTTGCAACAAAGCGTTCGCCGTTCGATCAAGAGTCCGCACACCGAAAATGGCTGATGTCACATTCTAGTCGCGCCGACACACCGTCATCTCATTCGGACGCTAAGCACATCATCGTTGATTTTTGGGCGGTAGAAATATGGTGGTGTGACCAAGCGACTATCTCCCTCTTGCCCGCGACGCGCGACCGGGCCACTTGAACCAGTATACCCGACCATCCGGCTTCCCGTGCCGACAAAACCCACAATTTTTCCCGCGCCGAGGTTTTTTTCAGAAATCTCGAGGTGAGCCCAGCGCGGGACGTGTCCGTCAGGATTCACGCTTCTGATGGCTTGGTCGCCGTGTGGTCGCCGCAGTTATCGGCAGCCGTCAGTCACTGGTTCCAGCTCTGCAGGATGCGGATGTAGTTGGCTCGCTCGTAGGCCTTGGGATCGGGGCAGCGCCGCAGGCTCATGCTCCCGCGCATCTGTTCCAGCGAGTCATACTCGTGTTCGGCCAGCCACTGCGCCACCTCCAGGCGGACCTGCCGCAGCCGGTCCGGACCGTTAGCCAGCAGTTCGGAAACCATCTGTACGGCGTGGGCCCCGGTCATAACTGCCTTGATGACGTCGATGGCCGTATGCACCCCGCCGGTCACCGCCAGCGATGCGTCAACCCGACCCGACAAGATGCCCAACCAGCGCAACCTCAGCAGCAGCTCCGACGAACTCGACAGGTTCACGCGGATCAACTCCAACTGTTCGACATCAATGTCCGGTTGGTAAAATCGGTTGAACAGGACCAGGCCGTCGGCGCCCGCTTCATCCAGCCGCTGCGCAAAGTTTGCGAGCGAGGAGTAGAAAGGTGAAAGCTTGACCGCCAGGGGGATCGAGACGGCCACCCTCACCGCCCGCACCATGTCGATCGTGCGTTGCTCGAGGTCGGCGCCAGTTTCCGCCGGGTCGGTGGCCAGTTCGTAAACGTTCAGTTCAAGCGCATCGGCGCCGGCCTGCTCAATCAACTTCGCGTGGTCCAACCAGCCGCCGATCGTTGTCCCATTAAGTGAGGCAATAACGGGCACGGACACGGCCGCCTTGATCCTGCCGACCTGCTCCAGGTATTCCTCCGGCCCGAGCGTGAACTGAGCCGGCGAGGGCAGGTACGTCAGCGCCTCGGCGAACGATTCGGTCGCGGTGTCCGTTGACTCGTGCGTGGCCATCTGCTCGGCGACAATCTGTTCCTCGAACAGCGAGTGCATGCAGATCGCGGCGGCGCCGGCGTCCTCGAGGCGCTTGACTGTGTCGAGGTCGCCGGTGAGCGGCGAAGCCCCGCTGATCAGCGGATGCGGCAGCTCGAAGCCGAGGTAGGTTGTCGAAAGGTTCATCGCAAAATTCCTGGAAGGCCAGCCGCCACGGGTCAATGAGGCTCGTTATCCCGACCGTTACCGGTAGGGACGCTCAGGCTGGCCAACTGCTGGTAGAGCGCCAAGCGTTGGGCCGCCTGGGTCTTTGCATCGGCCGCCAGCCGATGGAACCGCTGCGGGTCGATCTTCTCCACCATGCGGAACCGTGTCTCGTTGCACATGTAGTCGGCGACGGTCGCCTTGGGTTTGGTCCAATCCAGTTGCAGCGGCGGCTTGCCCTCGGCGATGCGGCGCGGATCAAATCGATACAGCGGCCAAACCCCCGAATGCACCGCCAGCTTTTGTTGCTCCATGCCCCGTGACAGGTCGTACCCGTGAGCGATGCAGTGTGAATAGGCAATGATCAACGACGGGCCGGGGTACGACTCGGCTTCAAGGAATGTTTTGACGGTCTGATTGTCGTTGGCACCCATGGCGATGCTGGCGACATATACGTGGCCGTAGCTCATCGCCATCAAGCCCAGGTCCTTTTTGGGCACCTCTTTGCCCACGGCGGCGAACTTGGCCGCCGCGCCCAACGGCGTCGCTTTGGATTGCTGGCCACCGGTGTTGGAGTACACTTCCGTGTCAAGCACGAGCAGATTCACGTCGCGCTTCATCGACAGCACATGATCGAGCCCGCCATAGCCGATGTCATACGCCCACCCGTCACCGCCGACCAGCCAGATGCTCTTGCGGACCAGGTAGTCGGCGACGGCCTCGAGCCGCCGGGCCTCAGCGGTGTCGATCTTGCGCAGCCTGTCCCGCAACTGTTCGACACGCTGGCGTTGTGCCGCGATCGCCTCTTCACCGGTTTGGTCGGCGTGAAGCAGATCATCCACCAGTACATCGCCGATCTGCGGTGCTAAGCTCTGCAGCAGTTGGCGGGCTTGCCTGGTGTGATGGTCCGCCGCGAGGCGAAAGCCGAACCCGAACTCGGCGTTGTCCTCAAACAGCGAGTTGGACCAGGCCGGGCCGCGGCCGTCACCATTGGTGCAGTACGGTGTCGTGGGCAGGTTGCCGCCGTAGATCGACGAGCAACCGGTGGCGTTGGCAATCAGAAGCCGGTCGCCGAACAGTTGGGTCATCAGCTTGATATAGGGGGTCTCGCCGCAGCCGGCACACGCCCCGGAGTACTCGAACAGAGGCAGCAGAAATTGCGAGCCCTTGGCGTCGAGGCGGGTGACTTTCGAGCGGTCGATCTCCGGCAGGTCGAGGAAGAAGCGGTAGTTTTCGTGTTCACGTTCGCGGTGTTCGTCGTGCGGCTTCATGTTGATCGCCTTGAGGCGCGGCTCGGCCTTGTTCTTGGCCGGGCACACCTGCACGCACAGCGAGCAGCCGGTGCAGTCCTCGGGCGCGACCTGGAGGGTGTATTTGAGCCCGCGGAAATCGGGTGCCTTGTAGTCGTCCGACTGGAACGACTCGGGCGCGTTGGCCAGGTCCGCCGCGTCGTACACCTTGGCGCGGATGGCCGCATGGGGACAGACCAGCGCGCACTTGTTGCACTGGATGCACACGCCCGGGTCCCAGATCGGGATGTCCAGGGCGATGTTGCGCTTTTCCCACCGCGCCGTGCCGGTCGGCCACGTGCCGTCGGGTGCAAACGCACTGACGGGAAGCAGATCGCCCTTGCCTTCCATGATGACGGCCGTGATGCGCTTGACGAAGTCGTCCGCTTCCTCGGCGACGATCGGCGGCCGACGATACGTGGCGGTGACCGCGTCTGGCACCGTTACCGTGCAAAGATGGGCCAGGGTCTGGTCAACCGCCTGCCAGTTACGCTTGACGATTTCGGCGCCCTTCCTGCCGTAGGTGTTTTCGATCGCTCGCTTGATGGCGGCGATCGCCTCGTCCTGGGGCAGAACGCCGGAGATCGCAAAGAAACAGGTCTGCATGACGGTATTGATTCTCAGGCCCATTCCCGCCTTGCGCGCAACCTTGTAGGCGTCGATCACATAGAACCTCAGCTTCTTTTCGATGATGTGTTGCTGTGCTTCACGCGGCAGATGGTCCCAGACTTCCTCAGGACCGTACGGCGCGTTGAGCAGGAACACGGCACCCGGCATCGCGTACTCCAGCACGTCGTATTGGTCCATGAAGACGAATTGGTGACAGGCGACGAAGTTGGCCTTCTTGATCAGATAGGCTGACCGGATGTGACGCGGGCCGAAGCGCAGGTGGGAGATCGTGACGGCACCGGCCTTCTTTGAGTCGTACACGAAGTAGCCTTGCGCGTAGTTGTCGGTGTCCTCCCCGATGATCTTGATCGAGTTTTTGTTGGCCCCGACCGTGCCATCGGACCCGAGGCCGAAAAAGACCGCCTTCACGATATCGTCTGACTCGATGTTGAATGTCGGATCGACTTCGAGCGACGTGTGGGTTACGTCGTCGGTGATGCCGACGGTAAAGTGGTTCTTGGGTTTGTCTTTGGCCAACTCATCGAAGACGGCCTTGGCCATGGCGGGCGAAAACTCTTTGGATGACAGGCCATACCGCCCACCGATCACACGGGGCTCTTCGGTCATGGGCAGTATGCCTTGGTCTCGTGCCTCGCGCAGGGCGGCGACCACATCCAGGTACAGCGGTTCACCGGTCGAGCCGGGCTCTTTGGTCCGGTCCAGCACCGCGATGCTTTTGGTCGTGGCGGGCAGCGCCGCGACAAAATCGGTGACCGAAAACGGCCGGTATAGCCTGACCTTGATCGCTCCGAGCTTCTGGCTGCTGTGCTCACACAGCCGCTGAACCGTCTGGTCGGCGGTCTCGCTGCCCGAACCCATGAGCACGATGACACGGTCCGCCTCGGGGTGGCCAACGTAGTCGAACAGGTGATACGTTCGGCCGGTCAGCTTGGCGAAGCGGTTCATCTGTTCCTGCATGATCTGCGGGCAGGCGTCGTAGAACCGGTTGCACGCTTCGCGGGCCTGGAAGAAGACGTCGGGATTCTGCGCGGTGCCGCGAAGCTCCGGTGCGTCAGGCGTGAGCGCTCGGGCTCGGTGAGCCCGGACCAGGTCTTGGTCAATCATTGCCCGCAGGTCGTCGTCGTGGAGCTGCTCGATCTTGGCCATCTCGTGCGATGTACGGAAACCATCAAAGAAGTGGAGCACGGGCACGCGGGACCGCAGCGTGGCGGCCTGGGCGATGCACGCAAAGTCGTGCGTTTCCTGAACCCGGCCGGACGCGAGCATGGCAAATCCCGTCTGCCGACACGCCATCACGTCCGAGTGATCACCGAAGATCGAAAGGGCATGCGTCGCCACGGTCCGAGCCGAGACATGGATCACGCAGGGGTTCAATTCGCCGGCGATCTTGTACATGTTGGGGATCATCAAGAGCAGGCCCTGCGAGGCGGTGAACGTCGTGGTCAGCGCCCCGGCTTGCAGCGCCCCGTGCAAGCTCCCGGCGGCACCGCCTTCCGACTGCATCTCCACCACCTCAGGCACGATGCCCCAGATATTGGGCCGACCGTGAGCCGACCAGTCGTCGGCCAGTTCGCCCATCGGCGACGATGGGGTAATCGGGTAGATGACGATCACCTCGTTGAGACGATGTGCAACCGATGCGGTGGCCTCGTTACCGTCCACAGTGACCATGCGTCGATTGGCCATCAGCATCTCCTTCCGTGAAGTGAAAAATGTCTCACGAGAGCACAGTGGTCTGTTTGCTTTGGGCTCCCGTTGCGTGGCATGTAGAATCTCGGCGCACCGGGATCGCGGCTTGATTCAATATAAAAACTTTCTGCCTCGGGCTGAGAGCGAGTCGTGCTCGAAGTGATCTGATTAAAAGAGGCCAGGGGCGGCCGTTCTACCTCAAGGGCCCGTGCAAACCGCTCGAGCTGCACAGCCGTCCCCTGGGCCTCAAAGGTTACGCCGGCGTTGTTATTGCGGGTATTGGCCTGAACGTGATGTCGGTGAGTCAGCCGGTAAACGAAAGGCCGAAAACCGACACCATCGTCATGCTCCGCAAATGACCACCGTCGGCGGTTAACTTCAGTCAGCTTCGATGCGGCGGGGCACATGGCGTACCCCCTTTCACGGGCCCACGGGTCGATCGTCTCTATCCAAAGCCTACCCGCTGAACGGCAAATGTCAAGATAAATACATCTGATTATGGGCCTCCGCCCGGCGCCCCACCATCAGCGTGATCCCGATGAGTTCAGCACGGTGGACCAAACGCCCGCGGCAGTCGCCCGTCAGGCCGGGCACTCGTGCCGCGCAGGCCCGGGGACCCGTGCCGGCGGTGGCTTTCACTTCGCCGACGGCACTGCCTGCTTCTTCTGGTGCTGCCTGACGGCCGGCGCAAATCGCCACATCACGCGCGACCAATACGGCCGGTGGTACAAAGGCCGGCCACCACGCTCTTGCCTCCTGCAACGACTGCCACGTGCCGTACGATCCGATGGGCAGGCTGATAACGGCTGAGCTCGGGCCCTAAAGGTGTTGACTTGCCGCTACTTATCGAGCATCATGATAGGGGCGGCGACCTTTCTGAGTGCGACTTCGGGGCGTGATCATGCCCGCAACCTATTTCCGGTGCAGCAAGTGCCAGAGCATCCTGACCCCACCGCCCAGAGGGGTCAAGAAGGTGGAGTGTCCGGATTGCGGGCATGTCAACGTCTATATGACCAAACGGGATGCTGCCAGGCAGTGGCGAAAAGAGATAACCGGCGGCTCCGGCTCGTTTGCCTGGCTGAACCCAGATGCGGCCGATGCGGATCGGCGCATGAAGCGAGCGAGTCCGACCACGCGGGTGGGGGGCGGTGGGGTCCTGCTGTTGATTGCCGTGGGGTTTGCGATCTATTGGTTTGGATTTCACAGCACGAAGCAAGCCGAGGACACGGCGGGTCGGCAGTTCCCCGCCGCCTCGCCGGGGGTTGAGGGTGCCGACCGTGCGGTGCCGCCACAGCCTTCGATACCGGAGTCGGAACCGGCACCCGAACCTCTGGTCTCCCAGCTCGAATCGCGGCAAACGGACATTCAGCCGCTCGAACCGGTGCCGCAGCAAGAGTTGTCACCGGTAACGGGTGAGCCGATCTCCGATGATGAACCATTGGAACAGGACGATTTGTCCCTAATGACGGACGCCGATGCGGAACCGGCCTCGCCGCAACCGGAGCAGCCCGACCCAGGCGCCGTCGAGGAAGAACCGTTGGTCGTCGTGTGGATGCCCGAGTGGCCCACGACGCAGCCGAGTGATCATCCTTTCCAATCCACCACCGACGTGATGCGCCAGATCGAACGCGGCCAGGTCTCCGCGACCGTCGGTGTCATGTTTGGCGCTCCGGCTCAGACGACCGATGATGCATCCTACTTGCGCTTCAAGAATGAGATGGTCGAAGGATTTGCCGAAGCGGTCCGCAGCTCCGGCGGGACCATCGCGATCTCGGACAAATCAAGGGAAATTAACGGGATCATGTTTGATTATTACATGGCTTCGCGGGGCAGCCGGCATATTCGTCTGCTGATTGGCATCCAGGACGGTCGATGCGTCTGTTACTGGTATACTGGGCCGAGCACCCTCTTCAAGTTGTTCATGGGTGCCGTCGGCAAGGCCAGGTTTGGCTGACGTGTGCTGGTACGGCGACACCGCCTTGAATCGGCCGCCGTGCCGACCACAACAGTGTACGGTGCGAATGTTGAGCATCCCGACCGTCGGTCCCCGCAAACCGACCAGGCCGCTCGTCCAGAGCAGCGGTCACGCCGCCCAGGCGTGTCAACCCGCCAGGTCAACACGGAGTATCAAGCCTGATGGATGGTCCGTATATCCGGATTGACAGCGAGGATAACGGCTCGAGCCAGATCGCGCTGAAGGAGCAGCCGGTGACGATCGGTCGGCACAGCGACAACGTCGTCGTCCTCGCCGACACCCTCGCCAGCCGACGCCACTGTGTGATTGAGCGGTGCGAAGACGGCTACCGAGTCCGCGACCTCGGCTCGCGCAACGGCACACTCGTGAACGGTGACCGTATCACCACCACAACGCTAAGCTCCGGCGACACGATTACCATCGGCAACACCGAGATTCAATTCATGGTCCCCGGCGACGAGGTCGTCGATCTGTCCCCCCAATACAAGCAGGAAGATGAGCAGGAAGTCCGCAAGGGCATCAAGCTCAAGAGGCCCAAGGTCCGCAGGAAGCAGGGCGGTTTCGGCGACGCCACCCTCCAGATCGACGCCATCACCGCCGAGCACGAGCGCGAACTGCAACAGTTGGCAGCGTCTTTGCCCAAGGTCGGCTTCGACGAGAGCCAGATCACCCTGGTCAACGCCCGAGAGCAGGTCATCCACCCCTCAGGCAGGGGTCTGGTCGAAGAAGAAGAAGAAGGTGGGTTCGAGGCCGTGCGCATCCTGCGATTGATGCTCTGGCTGTGCTTCCGCATCCGCGCGACCGATCTACACATCGAACCCAAGCGCGACCATTACCAGATCCGGGTTCGCGTGGACGGCATGATGGTGGATGTCGTGAACCTTGCCAAGGCATTGGCCTTGAAGATTAACAGTGTGGTCAAGATCCTCAGTGAGATCGACATCTCACAGAAGCGCACCATTCAGGAGGGCCACTTTACCGTGCGGGTGCCCGGACGGCGCGTGGACTACCGCGTCAGCTTTACCCCCTCGATGTTCGACCAGAAGCTGGTGATTCGCATCCTTGACCTTATCAACGCGCCCAAGTACCTGCGCGATCTGCAGCTTACCGATTGGATGCACCGCGAGTTAAGCCAGGTTGCCAAGCAGGACGCCGGGATGATCCTGGTCTGCGGTCCGACCGGTTCCGGCAAGACCACCACGCTCTATGCGCTGCTCCGCAGCCTCGACCTGCAGCATCGCAACGTCATCACCATCGAGGACCCTGTCGAATACCAGATCGAGGGCGTTACTCAGATGCCGATCAACGAGCAGCAGGGCAACACGTTTTCGACCCTGCTGCGATCGGTGCTGCGGCAGGACCCCGACGTGATCCTGGTCGGTGAGATCCGTGATCCCGAAACCGCACGCATCGCCATGCAGGCTGCCATCACCGGCCACCTCGTGCTCTCGACCGTCCACGCCAAAGACGGCATCGGCACCGTCTTCCGCCTGCTCGACCTCGACGTGGAGCCGTATCTGATCGCTTCGGGACTGAACCTCGTGCTGACGCAACGGCTGGTCCGGCAGTTGTGCGCGAATTGCAAGGACCAGAGAAAGCCATTGCCCCAACAATCGCGACTGCTCCAGCAGCTCATCGGATCGGTGCCGAACATCTACAAGCCCGCCGGTTGTTCGGCCTGCTTTGACACCGGCTTCTCCGGTCGCCGCGCGATCTTCGAGTTGATCGTCGCCAATCAGGACCTGCGCGACGTGATCCTCCGCGAGCCGAACATGGCCGGCATGCGCACCGCCCTCGAAAAGACCTTGTTCACCAGCCTGGCGGAAGGCGGGTATCGGCTCGTTGCCGAGGCGATGACGTCCTTTGAAGAAATTGATCGCGTCGTCGGCAAGGGCGAATAGTACGGATCCCAGTGAGAAACGGTGCGTTGGTGCGACGTGAGCCTCGCCTGGCAATGCGGTGCCCCGTCTGGCAATACGCAACCTGTCTCTGAGATTTGTATTATGCCAGCTTGTTCGGAGGCGGGCTGCCGGGCACGGCGGGTTGATTCGACGCGGCAGGTCTCTGCATCCGCTTGCGGGGGTCCAGTTCCAACGGTCCGTACGTCTGCTCGTAGCGCTGGATGGCCTGTCCCAGCGCCAGCGCCAGCCGCTTGGCAGCCCAGGGATTGAGTACGACGCGCTGATCGATCTTGAGCTTGGCCCTTTGCGGACTGGTCGGCCGCACCGACCCGGCGAAGTCCAGCGTGATCTCTTCAGCAGAGCCGGAGACGCGCACCGTGGAGCTGTAGCGGACCGGCACGTCCTCGTCGTCGATCTCGACCTGCACCTGCTGCACTTCACCCGACGGGGCAGTGGTGCTGATGCTTTCGATGCTCTTACCATCCAGGTTGTTGGTCAAAGCAGATTCCCCTTTGTGAGTGACCTGTCATCATTGGAGCGGACCGGGCTCGAACCGGCAACCCCTAGCTTGCAAAGCTAGTGCTCTCCCAATTGAGCTACCGCCCCGGCAATATTGCGGATTGTAGATTGTCGATCGCGGATTGTCGAAAATCATAGGACAATGGCTGTTGGTGAAACCCAACACGCCTGCTCGGTAACTGCCCTAATCACAGTTTGGGGGGACATTCGAGCCACCTTCGCCGTCACACATTGAAATACTTTGCCTCAGGGTGGTGCACGATGATGGCGCTGGTGGATTGTTCCGGGTCGATCTGCCAGTTGTCGGTGAGGGCGCAGCCGATGCGGTCGGGCCTGAGCAGGCGGAACAGTTTCTCCTGATCGCTCAAGTCGGGGCAGGCGGGGTAGCCGAAGCTGTAGCGTGAGCCGCGGTAGCCCTGCGTGAACAGTTGGCGGACCGTTGGCGCGTCGTCGCCGTCGATGCCCAGCTCCTGCCGCATCCGTTTGTGCCAAAGCTCGGCCAGCGCCTCAGCCGACTCGACACCGATCCCGTGCAGGTAGAGGTACTCGCTGTAGTTGTTCGCTTCAAACAGCGCCCGGGCTCGCTTGCTGACCTCCGGTCCCATCGTGACGCAAGTCACTCCGATGACGTCCTTCTTAGCTGAATCAATCGAACGGAAGAAGTCGCTGATGCAGAGACGCTTGCGGCTCTTCTGTCGCGGGAAGGTGAATCGTTCGATCTCGCGGTCGTGGTCCTGCGGGTCGTAGATGATCAGATCATCACCGCTGCTTGCACACGGGAAATAGCCGTACACCACCCTGGGCACAAGGATTTGCTCGTCGCAGCACTGTTGTTTGAGGCGGTCGAAGATCGGTTTCACCTCGTCCTCGAGCATTGCCTGGTACTGTGCGTCGCTGAGCCGGCCCTTCTTGAACTGCCACTGCCCGCGGAACAGGGCGATGGTGTTGATGTAGGGATAAACCTTGTCCAGGGGGATGTCTCCCACCACACGGTCGCCCCAGAACGGCGGCTTGGGCACGTCCACGTCGGGGGCAACTTTGGACCGGGCCGTCACCGCCACGCCGCCGCGTTCGGCTTCCGCCTGAGCCTCGGCCTTGGCCGCGTCCAACGCCGCAAGTTTTTCGTCCACCGCTGCGCGCTTGTCCAGTCGCTCGTCAATCTCGCGGTTCAGATCGTCGGCCTTGCCACTGGTCAGCAGGTTCATGATCCGAAGCCCATCGAATGCGTCCTTGCCATAGAACACGTCACCTTTATAGATGCCGCGCAGATGGCTCTCGCAGTAGTGACGTGCAAGCGCGGCACCGCCGAGCAGGATCGGCGCCTGGACCTGCTGAGCATTCAGTTCGCGGAGGTTGTCCTCCATGACGTTGACGGACTTGACCAGCAGGCCGGACAGGCCGATCGTATCGGCCTGGTTCTCGCGATACTTCTCGAGGATGTTCGTGATCGGCTGCTTGATCCCAAGGTTGTAGACGGTATATCCATTGTTGGACAGAATGATGTCCACCAGGTTCTTGCCAATGTCGTGGACGTCACCCTTGACGGTGGCGAGCACGATCGTGCCCTTGGTCTGGCCCTCAAGCTTCTCCATGTACTGTTCGAGGTGCGTCACGGCCATCTTCATCACCTCAGCCGATTGCAGCACGAAGGGCAACTGCATCTGACCGGAGCCGAAAAGGTCGCCGACGACCTTCATCCCCCCAAGCAGGTGATCGTTGATGATCGCCAGTGCGGTGTACTGCTTAAGCGCCTCTTCGAGCGTCTCGATCAGGTTCTGCTTCTCACCGTCAATAATGTGTCTTTGCAGGCGCTCTTCCAGCGGCAGCTCGCGGATGTCCTGCCTGATCGACTGCGCGGAAGTGTCATCGGAGAATAAGTCGACGAAGACCTGCAGCGGGTCGGTCGTCTCGGCGCCGTCCGACAGCTTGACCGGTTTCTCGGGCCGACGGTCGTAGATCAGGTCGAGCGCCGCGTCCCACTGCTCGGTGGCAATCTTGTTTTTCGGCAGGATCTTGGTGACGTGCACAATGGCGCTGGTCATGCCGGCCTGCACCAGTTCGTAGAGGAACACGCTGTTGAGCACTACGCGCGCGGCAGGTTTGAGACCGAAGCTGATGTTGCTCAGGCCGCAGGTGATCTGGCACTCGGGGAACTTGTGTGCAATGCGTCGGGTGCCTTCGATGGTCTCGAGACCGCTGCGGCGGTCCTTGTCCATCCCTGTAGAGATTGGCAGGACGAGTGGGTCGAAGAACAGGTCCGCCGGTTGCAGCCCGTGCTTGTTCACCGCCAGGTCGTACATGCGGGCGGCGATGGACTCTTTGCGGTCGGCGGTGCGGGCCATCGCCTCATCAGGGTCTTCGTCGATGCAGCCGAGCACCAGGCCGGTCCCGTACGTCTTGGCCAGACCAACGAGGGTTGCGAACTTCTCTTCACCGTCTTCAAGATTGGCCGAGTTGATGATGCACTTACCGCCGGCCTGTTTGAGGCCCGCTTCGATGGTCTTTAGCTGCGTGCTGTCAAGCATCAGCGGGACGTTCACTTGCCGCACGACGCGGTGGACCAGCTCGGCCATGTCCTGGGCGTTGTCGCGGCCGGCATAATCAACGTTGACATCGATGACGTGTGACCCTTCGCGCCCCTGACTGCGGGCGAGGCTGACCATGCCGTCCCAGTCTTCGGCTTCGAGCAGTCGTTTGAAAGCGCGCGAGCCGGAGGCATTGGTCCGCTCCCCGATGTTGAGGATGCTCGTCTCCTGGCGGTAGTCGGTCGTTGAGAACAGCGAGCTGCACGCGGGCTTTAGGGGCTGGCGATCCACCGGCTGAGGGGGGCGCTCGCCGACCGCTTCGACAAGCTGCTTGATGTGCTCGGGTGTGGTGCCACAACACCCACCGACGATGTTGACGCCGCTTTCGGCGACGAAGCGCAGCATCGCCTCGGCGAATGGGCCGGGCTTGAGCGGAAACTCGGTTCTGCCTTCGATCAGCGCGGGCAAACCGGCGTTGGGCAGCACACTGATCCGGCGGTCCCAATGCCTGCCGAGCCATTGCACGTGTTCGGTCATCTCGGTCGGACCAGTCGCGCAGTTCATCCCCAGCGACATGATGGGAAACGGTGCCAGCGCATTGGCGGCCGCCGCGATCTCGCTGCCCAGCAGCATGGCGCCATTCTGTTCGATCGTCACCTGCACCATGACGGGGATATCGTCGGTGGTCTTGCTTTTGTCCTTCAGTGCCGCGAGGCAGGCGTTAATCGCGCACTTGACCTGTAGCAGGTCCTGGGCAGTTTCGATGAGCAGGGCATCGACGCCGCCGTCGATCAGGCCGCGGGCCTGTTCGGCATAGCTGGCGAGCATCGTGTCCCAGTCGGTGTTGCCGAGGGTAACCAGCTTGGTCCCGGGGCCGATGGAGCCGACGACGAACCGCGGTCTGTCGGTGGTCGAATATTTCCGGCAGGCGGCGCGGGCGATCCGGGCTGCTTGTTCGTTGATCTCATACACGCGGTCCGACAGATCCTGATCCGCCATGGCGATGACGTTCGCGTTAAACGTGTCGGTCTCGACCGCGTCGGCGCCGACGGCCAGGAAAGACTCGTGGATCTCCTGGATCACGTCTGGGCGGGTCAGGACCAGGACCTCGGTGCAGTTTTCCCTGCCGAGGTAGTCCTTGGCTAGGTCCAGATCACGGGCGTGGATGGAAGTGCCCATCGCCCCGTCAAAGAACAGGACCCGGCGGCCGAGTTGGTCAAGAAAGCGACTCATGGCAGGATTCTATCCCAAGTCCCGGAGGATGCGACGGCAGATCACTCGGCCGCAACCGGCACATGAACAGACCCTGGTACACCGACCATCGCCTGTGATAAGCTCCTGATCTGACTGAGGACGCGCGGCTCAAAGCCCAACCGGCCTGGCCGTCGCCTGGATTCGTTATTGCTTGTCGCAGCCCCGGCGCCGATACTACTATCGTCGCTTGGACCAGCGAACGGTCAATTGGATAAACGCATGAATTGGTGGCAGGCACTGGTGCTGGGAATCGTCGAGGGCGTGACAGAGTACCTGCCGATCAGCTCAACCGGCCACCTGATCCTTGTCGCATGGCTGCTGGGGCTCAGCGCGGACCAGGCGACGTGGGACGCGGCCAACACCTTCAACATTGTGATTCAGGCCGGGGCCATTGCGGCGGTGCTCGGCCTGTATCGGGCCAGAGTCAGGCAGATGCTGCGGGGTCTGCTTGGCCGGAACCCGGCCGGGCTGCGGCTGGCGATCAACCTCATCATCGCCTTCCTCCCCGCGGCCGTCATCGGACCGATCTTCCACGACCGAATCGAGCATTACCTGTTCCGGCCCTGGGCGGTGGTGGGGGCGCTGTTTGCCGGGGCGTGGCTGATGTTGGCCGTCGCTTACAGCCGCAGCATCAGTCACACCGGCCGACGTGCCCGCGACCTCGACTACATCACCTGGCAGATGGCTTTGCTTATTGGGTTTGGTCAGTGCATCGCCATGTGGCCGGGCACCAGCCGCTCCATGATGACCATCGTCGCCGCCCTGATCCTGGGCCTGCGGCCTCGCGCCGCCGCCGAATTCAGCTTCCTGCTGGGACTCATCACACTCACCGCCGCCACCGGCTACAAGGCCCTGGACGGCGGACAGCAGATGCTCGAGCAGTTCGGGCCCAGCTCCGTCGCCGTCGGTTTCATCGCCGCCACCGTCTCCGCCGCCCTGGCCGTGCGGTGGTTCGTCGGCTTCCTCACTCGCCACGGCCTTGCCCCGTTCGGTTGGTATCGATTGGTCATCGCACTGGTGCTTGCAGCCCTGCTGTCGGCCGGCTGGTTCACCATGCCGACCCCCTAAACGCCGCCTCTTACCCCGGGGCGCCGCTGATATCAACGGAACGTAACGAACGTGCTTCCTAATAAAGCTCGCCGCACACCTGCTGTGCGCACGATCCCGTCCACACCGACCACTGGTCACCGGCCACTGTTACCCCCGTCGCTTTCTCCACTTACTCCCCAGACCTTAGACCCTGGACCCTGAACCCGAACCTAATTTTCTTGTCCGCCACCTGCACATTTGTGCGCGCCACCAGCGCTTTCGACCCCCATTTCGAGCCCGCTTGCACCCGGCATTAACCACGAAGAGCACGAAGAACACCAAAAAAGATCAGGCTTGAGGCTTGGGACTTGTAACTTTGGAATGAGAGCAGTTGCACATCCGTACACATAGCCCCGGCTTTAGCCGGGGAACCCAACGCAGCCCGCCCGCACTCCTCGGCCAAGGCCGGGGCTATATGAAGTGGCGATTAAATCCGCACATGCCGCAGATGACGCGGCCCCAATATGGCTATTTCTTGACCTGCATATGCCAACAACTCATACTGCCAGCCGCCGGGGGTGGTCCCCGGTCCGCCGGTAAGGCGGAATTCCGGTTTGCCTGGTCGTGTCGCATGGCTGAATCCTGAGTTCAACGGAAAAGTTCCGTTTAATCACCTGTTAGGCCCCATCAAATGGAGACGCACAATGTACCTGCTCATTCGTCAATTCATCTGTCTGTTTCTCCTGGCGACTCTTATTGGTTGCGGCGACACCGAACAGAAACCCTCGGCTGACGCTCCGGAAGAACAACAACCCGATGCGATATCCACAAGCGAAACCGAGATCGCTTCAGAAGACACCGGGGTAGAATCGATGCCTGAACCGGCCGGGACGGAATCGACGCCTGAACTGGCCGGGGTAGAATCGACGCCTGAACTATCCGGGGCAGAATCGACGCCTGAACTATCCGGGGCAGAATCGACGCCTGAACCGGCCGCGCTATCTGCAAAGGACGCAACGGTGCCTGCTGGATCAACGTCACCTCCCCGCGACGAGGCACAACCAGAGCAAGAACTGAACAACGCAAGAGAAACCGACATCGCCTGGCAAACTGATTTTGACGTATTTCTTCAGGCGTTCGATAAATCAGTGCGAGCTAACCCAGGC